>NZ_JBLYNV010000046.1:0-47447 GCF_049310165.1 Endozoicomonas sp. ALE010
GCATAGCCGTAGCTATGTGACCGTAGTTGTAACGCCGCAGAGTGACTGCCCACTTAGTCAGAAAATACGATTTCATTTGGTTAACTACTTAGTGTCGTAGCGGTTGCAAAGCAGGGCTGAAGACGATTTATTGACCGGTCTATTGATATCAGTCAATACCGGTTGATAATTGAACGGTTTTATTGTGTTACTGTCTTTTGTAATGTTGCAGTTTTGTTGTCAGTATCACACTACCTTTACGGATTTGATGTCCATTATGAGTTTGCCTGTGCAGCTACCGCTCAGTGTCCAGTTAAGAGACGATGCCACGTTCGCCAACTTCTACAGTGGGCGAAATGAGACGCTGGTCAATCTTCTGGATATGGATAGATCGGTTCCCGGCATCGAATCCGAGCAGTTTATTTTCCTCTACGGCCCCAAAGGGGTCGGCTGCAGCCATCTGCTTCAGGCGGCCTGTCATCAGGTGGACCGGCGCAGCGGGCGAAGCATTTATCTGCCCATGAAAGAGCTGGTTCACTACTCGCCAAAGCTTCTGGAAGGTATTGAGCGGCTGCAGCTGGTGTGTCTTGACGATATTGGTGAGGTTGCCGGTATCGATGAGTGGGAAGAAGCGCTGTTTGATCTGTTTAACCGGCTCCGGGACTCCAGAACCCGGTTTCTGGTGGCGGCGGACAATCCTCCCAGGGCTCTGGGAATTCAACTTCAGGACCTGGTTTCCCGCCTTGGCTGGGGCATGGTATTTCAGGTGCATCCACTGGATGATCGGGATAAAGTCGCAGCGCTCAAGCTTCGGGCTCATTACCGTGGCTTTGACCTGAGTGATGACGTTGCCCGCTTTATTATTCACCGTGGTTCCCGGGATATGGGCAACCTGTTTACCTTGTTGCATAAACTGGACAGTGCCTCTCTGCGCGCCAAGCGCAAGCTCACCATCCCCTTTGTTAAGGAAGTCATGAGGTGGTGACCATAAAATTCCGCATCAAGTGTGGTGAAAACCTTGGGGTTTGGTTTTTGCGGAATTTTTAGGGTTAAGGAGTGGTCATCAGGTTTGGAGCTGGCCTATGTGGTTGAGAAAGGTTGGTGGTTTTCAGTTTGTGGGGCTTTTGGGGCTGCTTTTTCTGGGGGGGCTTTCTATTTCTGGGTGGTGGTTTGCCCGGGTTTCTGATCGGGTTTTGAACAGCCTTCACCAACAGACCGGGCAACGCCTGCCTGGTAAAGACATTACTTTTGATCCATGGCAGCGCCGATTGACCGGCAGTGATATTCGGGTGGAAGAGCAAGGGATTCAGTTCACTGCTCAGAAGGTCAGTGTCGTGTTGAACTATCGCCATTGGTGGGGGGCGTGGTTTGGTGAGAATATTGAATCGTTAAGTGGGATTGAACTGGATGATGTCAGCATCGCTATTGATCCGGAGTTGATTGCCTTGCCTCTGCCGACGCTCTTTCAAAGGCTGTCCATCAATCGTGGCCGCCTTTCTATCACCGGAATAGATCAGCCACTCTTTGTTGACCAGCTGACGCTGGCGAAAGAAGAGGGTGGCAGAATCAGGATTCATTCAGATAACCGTGATGGTGAGAGCTGGAGTTTCTCAGGCGTTTATCAGGTCAGTAAAGGCTTGCTGGATGGTGAAGTGAGGCTGGTCGAACTGCCTTTGTCCGCGCTGGTTAAAGCTGTGCCTCTTAATGTATTGGCGACGCAGAATAATGAACTGTCTGCCAATGACCGTTTTTCCGGGACAGTGAGTGCCACATTATCACTGTCCTGGGATAAGCCGGGCGGCCTGATTCTGAAAGGCAATGCAGAAGGGCGCAGTGGGCAGCTCTTGTGGTCGGGACTATCTGCCCAATGGCAGCAGTGGCATCTGAATAACCTGCAATTCCATGGCAATGATCCTGCACAATCTACGGCAGAGCTGGCTATTTCAGGTCTTGATCTGAGAGTGCCAGAAACACTGGCAGGAGAATGTCCGGTTCAGTTAATGCCAGCCTTACCGGCTGGTATTACTTCGTTTGATATTAACGACAGTCGTCTTGAACTGGCAAATGGCCATTCACCCTGGGTATTTGAAAGCGTAAATGGAAGGCTGGTTGCCGATGGTATGTCGGGGAAAGAAAAAAATTCCCGAACCTATCAGTTCAGTGCTGCACTGGCCAACATCGGGGATTTGCAGTTGAGTGGTCGATTATCCGGCTCTGATAATGATTTTGCGTTTCAGCTCAACGATGCTCGTCTTGCAGGTCCTTTAAAAAAGTATTCGGCTGTTGCCGGTTATGATATGCAGGGTAGCCAATTTGACTTGAGTTATAACAGTCAAAATCATACAGGTCAGCTTGATATTTCTGACTGGCAGGCAAAAAAGATCGCAAACAGCCTGCCGGTTTCATCCATCCATTTATTAAAAGCCCTGATAACCGATTCGTCAGGTAGAGCGGCTATCCCGTTTTCACTTGAGTCCGATAAATCGAGATTACCACAGCGTATCTATCGGGCGGTTGAGCAACGTGTTATGGCCATTGTCCAAGCTCCGTTCGACTACCTTTCCCATACCAGCGGTCATGCACTTGAACCTGTGCTTTACCATGAAGCGGGTAAAGCGACATTAACACAGCGATCACAAAAAAATCTGGTAAACCTTAAGAAAGCGCTTATCGAGAGACCAAAGTTGAATGTGTTGGTTAATGTGGGTGTTTCTGAATCCAGAGATTGGCCCGAGCTCTCACGTTATGAACTGGAAAAGGCATTGCTGGAACTGTACGCAGCGACCAGTTCAGTGGAGCCTGCTGAGATGATCACTATTCCACCCGGGGTGCGGGCATCGCTTGTGGAGCAAATGTATCTGGCTACCCGTCGTCACCAGAAAATTCCCGAAGTGGGTGAACAATCACCCGGGCAGAGGTTTCAGCAAGCCGAAAGCTGGTTGTTGAAAAACTGGCCAAAGACGCCTGATCAACTGGAGAGTTTGCAAAAGGCCAGATACGACTACCTGAAAAGTGAAACTGGCACGGCGTCCGGGCATATTGAGTTGCAGTTATCATCAGGCCCGGACCGAAAAGGGAGTGAGCCTGTATCGGTACTAACTCTCCACTAACCTGTTCGCCTGAGCCTGCCAGCGCACAAACATCATGGAAGTAATAAATAGCAGTACGCTGAATCCGGTGATCAGCCAGCCCTGGGGTTGTTCCGGCCTGAACCAGGCATCAAGAACGCCGCTGATAAAATAAAAGCAAAGGATAAAACAGAGCCAGGAGGCTGCTCTCAGGCCACGCTTCAGAAGGCCGGGAAGTGGCAACAGCAGTGGCAGTATCTGCAGGGCCGAGATACCAAGGATCGAACCCTGTGGCGGATTCAACCACCAGGTTTCTGCCAGCAGAGAGAGAATCAGGCCAGCATAGAGGGCAAGGCAGACTTGGTAGATTTGGTTGGCTTTTTGCTGCATTGTCAGAGGATCTCAAGCACGGACTCAGGAGGGCGGCCAATTCTGGCTTTTTCGCCGTTGACCACAATGGGGCGCTCAATCAATCTGGGAAACTCGCACATAACGTTGATCAGTTGCTCTTCCGTCAGGGATGGATCTTTGAGGTTATTATCCTTGAACTCCTGTTCACCTTTACGAAGCAGGTTCCGGGCATTGATGCCCAGTTTGCCCAGAATGGCTCTCAGCTGATCCGCATCCGGCGGGCTTTCCAGGTACAGCACCACCTCAGGACTGATTCCCTGCTCTTCCAGAATGCTCAGGGTTTGACGGGATTTGGAACAGCGTGGATTGTGAAAGATAGTAATGCTCATGATGACCTTGCCTGGAGGACTATAGATATTTTCCGCAAAGCCTACCAATCTCTGTGGATGCTCTGCAAATCATTTGTAATAGATGTCGGATGTATAGTCAGGAAGTAAACCTGTCCCTTTCAGCCTCTGAATTCGGTACACTTATCTCTCGTTTGACAGGGAGTTCATCATGGCACCGGTACTGCAATTCTGGTCATCCTTCCAGAGTTTTTTCACGGCGGTTATTAAACGCTTTCTAGATAACCGCTGCATTGAAAATGCCGCGGCACTGACCTATACGACGCTGTTCGCCGTGGTGCCACTGATGACGGTCACCTACAGTATCCTGTCAGCGGTGCCCAGTCTTCAGGATGTTGGAGACACCATTCAGAACTTTATCTTTACCAGTTTTGTGCCTTCGACGGGGGAGATGGTTCAATCTTATCTGAACGATTTTTCCCAACAGGCAAGAAAATTAACCAGTATCGGTATCGCTTTCCTGCTGGTCACTTCCTTTCTGATGCTGAGAACCATTGATAAGGCATTGAATACTATCTGGCAGGTGGCGCATGTGCGCCGTGGCATGACCGGTTTTCTGCTGTACTGGGCCATCCTCAGCCTGGGGCCTGTGCTATTGAGTGCCGGGTTTCTTACGACTTCTTATCTGGCATCCTTCAAACTGGTTTCTCATACCACGGCCATACTGGGCGCAGAGCAGTGGCTTTTGCGCCTTATGCCGGTTGTTCTCAGTACATTGGTTCTTACCCTGCTGTATACGGCGGTGCCCAACAGAAAAGTGCCGGTTCGTCATGCTTTGGTCGGTGCGGTTTTTGTGGCCATTCTGGTTGAACTGGCCAAGGCAGGCTTTACCTTATTTATTACTCTGTCGCCTACCTATCAGCTGATTTACGGTGCTTTTGCCGCTGTGCCTCTGTTTCTGCTCTGGGTGTATCTAAGCTGGCTGATGGTGCTGTTTGGTGCGGTGCTGGTTCGATCCCTGGATCTTTATGGCAAACAGGCCGGTGGTGAGCGGCCACACCCGTTAATCTCGATTTTATTAATCCTTAAGCAGTTGCAGGAAAAGTTTGAGCAGGGACGGGGGTTGCATTACAGCGACCTGCGCAAACGTGATCTTCCGGTTTCTCTTGATGATTGGGAGGGGCATACCGCCCGGCTGATGGCAATGGGGTTGATCAGCAAGAGCGATAACGGCGAATGGCTTCTTGCCAGGGATCTCAGACACATCAGTCTGTTTACTTTCTGTGAGCAGTTACCCTGGCCGATGCCTCAGGATGAGCAGCTCCGGAATATTCTTATCGCTCATGATCCGAACTGGTTATCTGATCTGATTCAGAGGTTGCAGACAGTAAACAGTGCCAGACTGGAAGCGCTGGACTGTTCGCTGGATCAGTTACTGTCTAAATAGCGGGTATTGGCAGCTTTTGGTCAACTTGATCAGGTGCTGTCTGTGGCTAATACTGAATTGCGTCTGTCTGGTAAGCCGGAACTTTGTGGAGCCCGGTGGATGGGCGTGGTTCTGGCTCTTGTTATGAACAGCAGGTAGAGCGAGTTAAACGGGAGTTGCATAACATTGTGCGTCCTTCCCGATGAATGTTTTTTCGGAGGTATTCGTGAGGATAACAAGAACATTGGAATACTTTCTGGTGGTTGTACTGTTGGGTGCTCTTGTGGCCTGTAGCAAGCCAGTGACTTTTGCGGATTTAAACGGCAACCCTGTTGCTATTGCCAGCGAAAATGGTCAATGGCTCGCGTTGAATTTCTGGGCAGAATGGTGTGACCCTTGCCGGGAAGAGATTCCGGAGCTGAATGAGCTGGCCAATGATGGTCAGGTCAGGGTGCTGGGCGTTGATTTTGACAACAGTCAGGGGGAGGCGTTAATCAAGAAGGCAAAAGCCCTGGATATTCTCTTTCCGGTGCTTCGGGAGTCGCCACTGACGGTGTTGAACGAGCCTCCTCCCCAAGTGTTGCCCGCCACATATATTATTTCGCCAGAAGGTAAAGTGGTGAGCAAACTGTTTGGACCACAGACCAGGAAAAGCCTTGAAGAGCAGATTCACAAGTTAAGTAAACACCAATTACAGGAAACCTCGTCCAATGGCTGATGTATGCAAAAGAGCCTTTGTTGAAGGCAGGGTTCAGGGTGTCTGGTTTCGAGGCTCAACCCAGGAGCGAGCCCGTCGCCTGGGCATCGGTGGCTGGGCAAGAAATCTGCCGGATGGACGGGTTGAAGTGTTGATGTGTGGCTCAGAAGAAGCCGTTGCCAGGCTGGAAGAGTGGCTTCATAAAGGACCACCTCTGGCCAGGGTGGTTAATATTTCCATTACCGAAGAGTCGCTGCAGGCGTTTGACTCGTTTACCACGGGTTAATTCACAACCCAGTGACGTTCCCAGTTGGTCAGTACGCGCTCCGGATACCAGGTTTTGCCCAGGCTGCCATTATATCGGGCCAGAGCCCTGGTCAGATTGCCATTTTCTTTCTTAAGGTAATAACTGAGAATGGTGCAGCCATAGCGCAGGTTGGTCTGAATGGTGATGAGGTTGTCCTTATCCCGGCCAATAACATTTTTCCAGAACGGCATAATCTGCATTAAACCCAGGGCACCAGCCGAAGACACTGCATACTGGTCAAAGGCAGATTCTGTCTGAATCAGTGCCAGCACCAGCTCCGGTTGTAAATCTACCTTGGATGCTTCGAAGTGAATCATCCTGAGCACCTCAAGCCGAAGGTCCGGGTCTTTAATAAACCGGGCCAGACGGGCAGACATATCAACCAGCCAGACCTCGGCGTCAAACTGATCGTCAAAGCTGCTGGGTTGATCCAGTGAGCGTGACAGCACTTCCTGTAAAATCGGGTCGTGCCATTCCGCCTGACTGGCTGCTGGCATAACAAGAGCCATGACAAGAACGGCCACAATTCCCAAAGCCCGGAATCGGGCTTTGGGGGTGGCAGTTTTCAGCAAGCTACTTAAGTAGTTAACCAAATGAAATCCTATTTTCTGACTAAGTGGACAGTCACTCCCGGCAACTGCTCCTGCGTTGCTCTAGCTCCTGCATCCATGCAGTCGTGCGGCGTTACAACTCCGGTCACATAGCTAAGGCTATGCTCCCTGCGTTGTGCCTTGCATAGTAACTGCCCACTTAGCCAGAAATATACGATTCCATTTGGCCAACTACTTATCACGGGTAAAAGGCTGTCAGCAGTTAAAGTACCGTTAGCGTTTTGTGCGTTCTTTAAGCAGTTCGATAATTTCACTGAGCTGAATATCTTCTTTATCGTTTGCAGTCCGGTGCTTGTATTCCACCATGCCATCCGCCAGGCCACGGTCACTGAGAACCACGCGGTGCGGAATACCGATAAGCTCCATATCGGCAAACTTCACTCCGGGGCTGGCTTTTCTGTCGTCCATCAGCACTTCAAAGCCTGCTGTGGTCAGTTCCTGGTAGAGTTTTTCGGCCGCTTCACGGACTGCTTCGGATTTTTCAATCTTCAGAGGTACCAGGGCGATCTGGAAAGGCGCGATGGCTTCCGGCCAGATAATGCCACGGTCATCGTAATTCTGTTCAATGGCGGCGGCGGCGGTTCTGGAAACGCCGATGCCATAGCAGCCCATGGCCAGCGGAATGCTCTTGCCATTTTCACTGAGAACCGTGGCGTTCATGGATTCGCTGTATTTGGTACCCAGCTGGAAAATATGGCCAACTTCGATACCACGCTTGATAAACAGCTGTCCTTTACCGCAGGGGCTTGGGTCACCTTCCTGAATATTGCGCAGGTCTTCAACGCGGCTGAAGGTGCAGTCACGCTCCCAGTTGGTGCCGAAGTAGTGTTTGCCTTCGATATTGGCACCGGCACCAAAGTCGGCCATTTTCGCTACGGTTCGATCGACAATCACCGGGATTGGGCAGTTAACCGGGCCAAGTGAGCCAGGGCCGGCACCCATGATGTTTTTAACTTCTTCTTCGGTGGCAAAGCGCAGGGGAGCAGCCACATCCGCAAGGTTTTCCGCCTTGACTTCGTTAAGCTCGTGGTCGCCACGGATCAGCAGGGCAATGAACTCGCTGTCAGCGTCTTCTGCAGCCGCAACAATCAGGGTCTTGATGGTTTTTTCAACAGGCAGGTTGAACTGTTCTACCAGTTGATCGATGGCCCGGGCATCCGGAGTGTCCACCAGTGTCATCGCTTCAGAGGGGGCAGGGCGTTCACCTGCAGGGGCAATAGCTTCTGCTTTCTCAATGTTGGCTGCATAGTCGCTCTGGTCGCTGAATACGATGGCATCTTCACCGGACTCGGCCAGTACATGGAACTCCTGGGAACCACTGCCGCCAATGGCACCGCTGTCAGCCTGCACTGCACGGTATTCAAGACCCAGGCGGTCAAAGATGCGGCAGTAGGTCGTGTGCATATTCTGATACTCTGCCTGCAGACACGCTTCAGTGGCATGGAATGAATAGGCATCTTTCATCAGGAATTCGCGGCCGCGCATCAGGCCGAAACGTGGGCGACGCTCGTCACGGAATTTGGTCTGGATCTGGTACAGGTTGATTGGCAGCTGCTTGTAGCTGTTCAACTCGTTACGGGCAATGTCAGTAATGACTTCTTCATGGGTTGGGCCAATCACAAAATCACGACCGTGGCGATCCTGAAAACGCAGCAGTTCAGCGCCAAATTGATCCCAGCGACCGGTTTCCTGCCACAGTTCCGCCGGTTGAACGGCGGGCATCAGGGTCTCCAGTGCGCCAGAGCGGTTCATCTCTTCACGAACAATGTTTTCTACTTTTTGCAGGACCCTGAGACCCAGAGGCAACCAGGTATAGAGGCCGGATGCCAGTTTGCGGATCATACCGGCACGCAACATCAGCTGGTGGCTGATGACCACGGCATCGGCAGGCGTCTCCTTAAGGGTTGGAATCAGATACTGACTGGTTCTCATGTGCTCATTTACCAGGCTGTTCAAAAAAAGCGTGTCAAAATTTGACGTCAATTAATGCGGCATTTTAAGGCCAATCGGTTATTATACCAACCGCTGTTGCAAAATCCCCTGTTGTTGATTGGTTGTTCTGAAAAATACCTTCTCTATTCTATTTTCTCTGGATGGGCTGTACCGTGAGTAGCTTTGAACTGGATCCCCAGCTGGCAAGAGACAGTGTGGTTATTGGTGATTTTCCTGTTTGTCGCCTTTTGCTAATGAACGATAGCCAGTATCCCTGGTTTATCCTGGTTCCCCGTATCCAGGGGGTGGAAGAGATTTATCAGTTGGATGAGGCGGCCCAGCAACAGCTGCTTTTCGAATCCTCATATCTGGCGGAAATGCTGCAGGTGCTGTTCAGTGCAGACAAGATAAATGTGGCCGCGTTGGGTAACGTGGTTCGACAGCTGCATGTGCATCATGTCGTCCGTTTCACGGCGGATGCTGCCTGGCCAGCGCCGGTGTGGGGCAGGCATCCAGCCCGGCCTTATACGGATGAACAGCTCGCAGAGGTGATGCACAAGCTGAAAACGGGCATTACCGATATGCCTTCTTTCCAGTGGGCTTAACAGGTAAGGTAAATTTGGAAGGCAGAAGCTCAAGGAGTAGACTGCGCAGATTAATCTGCTTCCGGTTGCCTGTAATCGATCTTGTTTAATGACCGGAAGTGGTTTGGCTGGCTGCCTGTGGGAGTAACAAACGATGCAAGATGAACTGCTTGAGCTGCAAACCCAGTTGAGTTTTCAGGAGGATACGATTGCTCAATTGAATGAAGTGGTTACCCGGCAGCAGAAAGATATTGACCGGTTAACAGAAGCCATGGCGCAACTGAAAAAGCAATTTGAAGAGATGGTGGCTGAACAGCTGGAAAGCCAGGAAGAGTTACCTCCTCCCCACTATTGATTGATGATTAGACGGCTCTGGATTCTTCTGGCCGGAATAACGTTTGCCAGCCAGAAGACCGGAATGCCTATCTTCCTTTCGGTGCGGCAATCACATCTTCCGCCTGAAGGCCTTTGTCCCTTTCAACCACAATAAACTCAACCCGCTGTCCTTCACTCAGGGTTCGGTGTCCTTCACCACGTATGGCACGGTAATGGACAAAGACATCTTCCCCCATATCACGGGTAATAAAGCCAAACCCTTTGGTGATATTGAACCATTTGACCGAGCCGGTTTCCCGTCCGGAGTCATCAAGCGGTTCCTCCGCTGAGCCGGAACTGCCGGGCAGGTTGGCAATAACATGAAACAGGGTGCCGGTGCTGACTGAAAACAGCGTCATCTGGTCGAGAGTCACGCCAGAGATCATCAGGGTGTTGTTATAGGCGAAACCAACCGCTGCGCAGAGCGCTGAAAACAGCAAGACGGACCCGGCTATCTGCAGCCACCGTTGGAAGCCATTGCGTCTGCTCAGGTAGGCTCCTGTCATTAAATTTAATGAAGCGGCCATCAGTAATAGTGCAACCACCGGGTTGGTCGGGTTGGCAGCGGCTGTTGATGGCTGGTAGAGGTTGGTCATGATGGCAATGACGAAAAAAAATGCCAACAGGCCGGTTAAAAGATGAGCTATTTTTAAATGTTTCAAGGCATGTTCCCTTAATTTGTTATCAGTATCAGTTGAAAACATCGAGCCCTTCTACGCATAGGCTTTTCAGAACCACAAGCCATCCGTGAAAACAGAATCTGGTGTAAAGCTGTCGTGCATTTTTTAATCATGACCAGACAGCATTGAGCCCGACAAACACGTTGTGCAACTTATTATGATGGAACACATGGTTTCCCATATCAGTGTTAATGTACCTTTATGATGTTTATTTCTCAAATATTGACAGGCCTGCCTGACATTTAACATCAGTCGAGACACTTCACGGACGGTGCAGGCAGGCGGGAAAGAGCCTGTAAACAGCGATGTGAGCTTTCTGGTGGGTTGTTGGAAGGGGTGATTGACTCTGTTATTTGGGTGTGAATCTTTTGGTAAAAAATGCTCGACGTGGAAAAATACCGATATTATAGTGGTATTCAGTACCTTGTATATCTACTGCTGCCGTCTTCTATTAAGCATGGTGTTCGTAAAGTTGTAGAAATGTCTAGAGGTTGTTAATAGATAACGTTGTACTCATGGAGTGATAAGGCAACTCTGGTCATGTCTTATTGAGAAAGGGAGGTACCAAATCCGCCTGGTGCTGTGGCAGATAATGCAGTCGCTGATAGTTGCCGTTAGCTGGTCAAAGCAGATTGCTTTAATCAGATAACAGTAAAACATTGGCAAGCGCTCAATGCCCTCTTTAAAAGGGAAAGCCTAAGGGAAGGCTTAAAAGGAATTTTCATCAGGAGAGTACGACTATGGCTGGGAAAAAAGCACCCGCAATCAAGGAAAAATACAGCAAAACCCAGATGCTGGCAGAAATTGCCGAGAATACCGGGCTTAGCAGAAAGCAGGTCAGTGCGGTAATGGATGAACTGAGCGAACTGGTTGAGCGCCATATTAAAAAACGGGGGTGTGGTGAGTTTACCTTGCCCGGTCTGTTAAAAATCGTGACCAAGAAAAAACCGGCGCAAAAAGCCAAAAAAGGGGTGCCAAACCCTTTCAAACCCGGCGAATTAATGGATGTGCCAGCCAAGCCTGCTTCTATTCAGGTGAAGGTAAGGCCATTGAAGAAGCTGAAGGAGTTTGCAGCATCGTAGACTGTTTATAGCTAAAAGCTTATAAGAGCTGCAAAACCAAAGGAGCTTACCGGCTCCTTTTTTTATGGTTGCAATTTGTTCAGGGTTGTAGAAAAATAATTTCTCGTTGCGAACAGGATGTATATCACCAAGGGGAACTGCTTATGTCAGTTGGTGGTAGTCGCAATAATAAACACAACACAAAGTACTCAGGGAGCAATTCTGATTATGAAAACCCTCGCTAAAAGCGCACTGGGTGTAGCCGTTGCTACAGCTGTCGCCGCTACCTCTGTTCAGGCTTCTGAAGCTGTGACTATGGATCCGAGTCTGACGTTTACTTATAAGAACTACTACTGGAAAGAAAAAGCCAAAGATAACAATGGCTATGAGCGTAATGAATGGGCGCATGGTTTGGTAGCTGACTTTGACAGTGGTTATGTTAATGATCTTGTCGGTGCGGTTGTTACTGCTGGTTATGCAGGGCCTTTGAAAGTGAAAGAAGGTCTGAATTACTCTGCGTCGAATGTATCTGGTTCATACATTGATGCTAATGGTGATGACATTGCTGATACCTTAACTGATTCCCATTCTATCTCTGGCTTTCAACAGGCTTATTTGAAAGCAAGGCATACTTTTAGTGGAGTAGAATTGGTCGGCACTGTAGGTGTCAAGAAGCGTAGTACTGAAACATACTCAGATTCTGGTTCTCGAATCCTTGCAGCTAGTTCTACTGGTTACGATCTTTCCGTAGGTTTTGAAGGTGCAAATGTTTACTTTACTGAAATTACAGGTTTCAGTGATCGTAATGACTCATCCTTCAGTAATGATCTTTACGTAGTAGATGATAAAGGCACAGATGGTGAGTCCGATGACGTCAAGGTCCCTGTCAAAAACATCCGTATTTTTGGGGCTAATTATTCGTACGAAGGTTTAGGGTTGACTGCGGAGTATGGCAAGTCGAAAGATTTAATTAAGCAGAGCTTTCTGAAAGCGGAGTATAGCTTTGAGTTAGATGAGATGAGCTCTGTTGATCTTGATGCACGCTACGGTAAAGTGAAAAGTGATGTCTCTGGTGATGACTACCAATCGAAGTACTATAACCTTAATGCAACTTACAATTATGGCAATGCGTATGTTGGTTTAGGCTATAACAAAACCAAAGATGGTAACTTTAATCCTAATTATGTAGCTGGTAACAATGATACCTTCAACTCTAGTCTTGACCAGTGGGAGAAGTATGCTAAAGAAGGGGAAAAGGCTTACGTTGTATCTGGTGGTTTTAACTTTGCAGATCAAGGATTGGAAGGTCTGAGTTGGGATTTATGGTATGCCAAGGGGGACGATGCTGATAACATCGCCAACTTTAAGCGTCGGGAATATGGTAGCTTCGCTTCTTACGCATTTGATGGATCCTTGGAAGGTTTGTCTCTTGCTTGGCTGTACGTAAATTACAGAGCAAATGGTACTGATGCAGGTGGAAATGTTCCGGGCGATTTGTACGATGAAGACGTTAACCGTCTGTACCTGACTTACTCTGTTGCTGCATTCTAAGCAGTTAACTGCTTAATTTAAAAAAAAGAGGGCGAATTCCCTCTTTTTTTGCTTAAAAATTAGTGAATCAATATTCCAGATACCTTGTAATCAGGGTATGCCAGTGCATACAAGTCTTTCATTATCTGAATTGCTTATTCCGGTGATGGCTTTAGCAATGAGTTATTGTATGTTCTGAGGCCTCAGTCCATCTGTAATTATCCGCAAATTCCATACGACTGATTTTTAATTCAGGTGCTGAGTGAAAAAAAGATAGCACAGAATTTTATATAAACATTTGATTTCTATAGTGATTAGGTCGGTTTTCAGCCTTGCTGCTATTAATGATAAATAGGTATAAATATAAACTGGTTATAATGGAATAATACCTTACACAATTTTATCAGGGATGAGGCTTTTGAGGGTTATGGATAATAAGGCTGATCAGCCGTCCTCAGCGTCACTTTGGCTCGCTTATCTGGCTAAAGGTGGCTCCATGAAAGAACTTCGTAATTTGGATCAATGTCAGCTTGATGCTATGTACAGGTTGGCTTTTGCCCAATTCAATTCCGGCCATTTTACCGATGCTTTAAAGGTCTTCCGACATCTTTGTCTGCTTGATCATACCAGCTATTCCTATTTTCTTGGCCTGGGCTTGTCTCAGTATGAGCTTTCCCTGTTTGCCGAGGCTGCGGCAACGCTGGCTTATGGGGAAAAGCTTGATCAGAAGGACCCAAGGGCTTCACTGATGATGGCTAAATGCTTTATTGAGATCAAACGCTGGTCTCTGGCTCAGAAAGCCTTATCTGAGGCGGTGACCAGAGCAAGCCAGTCTGCCCGTTGGAAAGATGAGCTTCAGCAGGCGAAAAAATTGACCAGTTTTGTTCGTGGCAAATTGCAGTGAAGATGTTTCAGGGATTGTTTGTTGCCCGGTAAGGAATACCGGGCAGGGTGATTTTCAGGCGTCAGAGTCAGGGAGGGCGTTATTATGTCGAACACAGTTGGAGAACCGGGTGGTGTACAAACAGGAATAACGCCTGCTCCGGGCACACCGGGCAATGTTTCGGCAAATCCCGGGAATGGGGTAAGCAGTGGCTACAGTCCAGCAAATTCTGTCTCACAATCTGGGGGTTCCGGTCCGGACGGAAGTCAGGCGGGTGTCCAGCTGAATGCGCCGGCAAATAGTGGCAACAACGGTGTTGACTATCTGGCAAGAACCTTGCAGTCAAGGCTGGATTCGTTTCGTGCCACGATTGCCCAGAATAATGCCATGACCCCGGGGGAGCTTGATCTTTCTGATACCCAGAACCTGCTGTTGTCCTTAAGAGGTGCGATTAATGACCTTAAGGTACTCAACAGTGTGACAACCATTGAAATACGGGCTGCGGATCGACAGGCACAAGTCTCTCTTTCATCAGACATTAGTGCAATGAGAAAAACGATTGAGTCTACGCAGCATTCGATCAACAGCAAGCAGTCAGAACGGGACAGGGCTCCTGACCATCAGAAGCCAGCACTGGATGCTGAAATAGAATCATTAAAAGGGAGGAAAATGGCCGCGGAGGTGCGACTGACTGCAAAAGAGGCGCTGCTTTCGAGTTCTGATGATAATGCGGTCAGGGACCTGTCGGTTCCCCTGGTGAAGGCTATCAGTCCGGAATCTCTGGAATCCGGTGAAGAGCAGCTGGATGAACTTAAACATGAATTAAAAGTATTAGAAAAGCGTTTTGACAGTGACGAGGTTCGCTCCAGGCTGACCAGTCTTATTGCTGCTGACTATGACAGGGAGATTCTTCGGGTATCGGATCGTGACATTGAAAGTCGTCAGCCCCGGGGAGGTAAAGGCTCTCCTGAGGCCTTGAAATCGCTGGTAAGCCCGGAGGTCGTTGATAACCTGTTCAGTTTCTTTTCGGCCCGTGACACCTCTGCGCTGGACTCTGTGCGCAATCAGGCCGCTCCATCTGAACAACAGTTAACTGATGCTGCTGAAGGTCTGGCTCTGGTGCTGCTTGCAGAGCCTCCCGTGACAGCCCGTGAAAAAAATACCGTCAATCGGTCATATCCTGATGATAGTACCAGTATTGAGGATGCCGATAATTCACAGGCTCCAATGCTGCGCGCAGAGCTACCAGTAACGGCCAATGATAAAAATGCAACTGATCAGCCAAATCCTGGCGATAGTCTTGAAGGCACCAAACATGCACAGTCTCCGATACCCCCGGCAGAGCCACCAGTGACAGCCAGTGAAGAAAATCCCGTCGATCAGCCCTATCTTGGCGACAGTCTCAGTCTTGAAGGGGCTAATAATCCACAGGCATTTACAATGCTCCTGTTAAAAGAGCGAATGGCTGATATGCAAGAGGCGCTGGAAAAGAGATCGGATGGGGACATGGTTGATTCTGTTGGGACCAATCAACTTGCCCAGCTTCTTGAAGCAGAGCGAGAGGTCGAGGCCATGGTTGTCGAGGCGATCAGGGATCAGGAGCGCTATGAGGCGGATATGCTTAAATCTCATCCGGTTTAAGAGGCAATATCTACGATAGGGATTCAGTGTTGTTCGTTCTATTTGATAAGCCGTACTGGTGACCAGTGCGGCTTTTTTTGTCTGGCAACGGCTGACTCTGCCGGTCTTTGGGGTATAATGGCCGTTTTTCTGCGAATCAGTATACGTAAGCGCCCAATTCAATACGATATCAATGGTGCTTACTGTTGTAAGTGAAAGGGTAGGCCAGCGTCAATGCCGATCTATGAGTATCAGTGTGAGCAATGCTCCGAAGTGACGGAAGCGATTCAAAAATTCGGTGATGCACCGTTGCGTGATTGCCCGGTCTGTGGTCAGGCCGCACTGAAGAAGCTGTTAAGCGCGCCGGCCTTCAGGCTGAAAGGTGGTGGTTGGTATGAAACCGACTTCAAAGGAGGCAGTAAGAAAAACCTGTCTTCCAGTGATAACCACTGTCCTGGCAAAGACAGCAAGAGCAGTTGTGCCGGTTGCCCTGCAACCAGTGAATAATAGCGTTGCTCGGCAACCAGTAATTGATCCACTTCCTTTCAGCCCGGCGGCTGTTAGGATGAAATCCAGTTGAATTCCTGATTTGAGGTATATTATGCGCAGCCATTATTGCGGCGAACTGAATCTTTCCCATGATGGGCAGGAAGTCACCCTCTGCGGTTGGGTACATCGCCGTCGTGATCACGGTGGCGTGATTTTCCTGGACCTGCGTGACCGTGAAGGCCTGGCTCAGGTGGTGGTCGACCCTGATACTGAAGAAGCGTTTGCACTGGCTGACAAGGTGCGTAGCGAATATGTCCTGAAAATTACCGGTATTGTGCGTCCCCGTCCGGAAGGCACTGTGAACAGCAATATGTCTACCGGTGAGATTGAGGTGCTGGGTAAGCAGGTGGAAATCCTTAACCAGGCCCAGACTCCGCCTTTCCAGATCGAAGGTTATACCGACGTGGGTGAAGATGTGCGCCTGCGTAACCGGGTCATTGATCTGCGTCGTCCTGAAATGCAGGAAAAGCTGATTATTCGCAGCAAAGCCACCGCTGTAGTCCGTCGCTTTATGGAAGAGCACGGCTTTCTGGATATCGAAACACCGATGCTGACCCGTGCAACTCCGGAGGGTGCCCGGGACTACCTGGTGCCCAGCCGTGTGCATCCGGGGCACTTCTACGCACTTCCCCAGTCTCCTCAGTTGTTCAAGCAGATGCTGATGGTGTCTGGCTTTGATCGCTACTACCAGATCGTCAAGTGTTTCCGTGATGAAGATCTGCGTGCTGACCGTCAGCCGGAATTTACCCAGATCGATATTGAGACATCCTTCCTGGATGAAGCTCAGATCATGGGCATTACCGAGTCCCTGATCAAAAAACTGTTTATGGAAGTGAAGAGCGTGGATCTCGGTACCGAATTCCCACGCATGACCTATGCCGAAGCCATGAGCCGTTATGGTTCTGACAAGCCAGACCTGCGTATTCCCCTGGAGCTGGTGGATGTGGCAGACCTGATGGCCGGCGTTGACTTCAAGGTATTTAAAGGCCC
Organism: Endozoicomonas sp. ALE010; assembly: GCF_049310165.1. Taxonomy (NCBI): domain Bacteria; kingdom Pseudomonadati; phylum Pseudomonadota; class Gammaproteobacteria; order Oceanospirillales; family Endozoicomonadaceae; genus Endozoicomonas; species Endozoicomonas sp. ALE010. Next base: position 16,991 of record NZ_JBLYNV010000046.1, read on the forward strand.
GGCAGAAGATCCTAAAGGCCGGGTTGCCGCACTGAAAGTGACCGGCGGTGCCGAGCTGAGCCGTAAGCAGATTGACGACTACACGAAGTTTGTCAGCATCTACGGCGCCAAAGGTCTGGCCTGGATCAAGGTGAATGAGCTGGAGAAAGGGGTTGAAGGCCTTCAGTCGCCAATCATCAAGTTCCTGGGAGATGATGTCACCATGAACATCATGTCCCGTATTGGCGCTGCCAATGGCGATATTGTCTTCTTTGGTGCGGATAAAGAAACAATTGTGAATGAGGCGCTGGGTGCTCTGCGTTGCAAGGTGGGTGAAGATCTGAATCTTTATACCTGTGACTGGGCACCGTTGTGGGTTATTGACTTCCCGATGTTTGAAGAGACCGATAATGGCTCCCTGACTGCGCTGCACCATCCATTCACAGCACCAACCTGTTCTCCCCAAGAGCTGGAAGCTAATCCGTCTCAGGCACTGTCCCGTGCTTATGATATGGTTCTGAATGGATATGAAGTGGGTGGTGGTTCTGTCCGTATTCATCGTCAGGACATGCAGCAGGCGGTATTCCGTGTGCTGGACATCCAGGAAGAAGAGCAGCGTGAGAAGTTTGGCTTCCTGCTGGATGCCCTGAAGTACGGTGCGCCTCCTCACGGTGGCCTGGCGTTCGGCCTGGACCGTCTGGTGATGCTGCTGTGTGGTACCACTAACATTCGTGAAGTGATTGCCTTCCCGAAAACCCAGTCAGCTTCCTGTTTGCTGACCCAGGCTCCGGGTGAAGTGGAAAGTCAGCAGCTGCGCGATCTGAATCTGCGCATTCGTCGCGATCCGGCATCTGCAACCAGTCACTGATTCATCCTGGCAGCCTCTCAGTGGAGCGGCTGCCAGCCAAGCGTTTAAATAGAGGTTTTTATGGCAGGTCATAGTAAATGGGCCAACATCAAACACCGTAAGGCTGCGCAGGACGCCAAGCGGGGCAAAGTCTTTACCAAAATCATCCGGGAACTGACCGTTGCCGCCAAGCAGGGCGGTGGTAATGTTGAGGATAACCCGAAGCTGCGAGCGATCGTTGATAAAGCCCTGGCTGCCAATATGACCCGGGATACCATTAACCGCGCAATTGCCCGTGGTGCCGGTGGTGAAGATGATTCCAATATGGAAGAAGTCACCTATGAAGGGTACGGGGCTGGTGGCATCGCGGTGCTGGTTGAGTGTCTGACGGATAACCGCAACCGGACGGTGGCTGAAGTTCGTCATGCTTTTTCCAAGCATGGTGGTAACCTCGGTACCGATGGTTCCGTTGCTTATCTGTTCGAGCGTAAAGGTCAGATTTTCTTTGAAGAAGGTGTTGATGAAGAGCAGCTGATGGACGCAGCCCTGGAAGCCGGTGCTGAAGATGTCGTCACTAATGATGATGGCTCAGTAGAAGTGCTGACCGAGTGGACTGAGTTTATGGCCGTCAAGGATGCTCTGGAAGCGGCCGGGCTCACTCCTGCCGGTGGTGAAGTCGCCATGATCGCTTCTACCCAGACAGAGCTTGATCTGGCAGGTGCCGAGAAAGTCATGAAACTGATTGATCGTCTGGAAGATCTGGATGATGTTCAGAATGTCTATACCAATGCGGACATTTCTGCAGAAATCATGGAGCAACTGGGCTGAGTTCTGGTCTGGATTGAGTTAAGTGAAAGCCCGGATTGCTCCGGGTTTTGTTTTACATCAAACCGGGAGGGAGTCGTTAGCCCGGGATAAGTCTGGAGGAAACCTGTTTACTGTCCAGATGGCATCCGGCGTGGAGAAGGCATGAAATTAACACAGCCTCCTGGCAGAGACCCTGCAAGAGTCTGAGTACCAATGCAAGGCACAGGGGCTGACGATCCCGTAGTAGTGATGAAGATGCTGTAATGGCGCTGGAGCAAAGGGGGTCGATCATCCCGTTGAATTTGGAAATCAACCAATGGTAACTCATCGCTGCCGGTGGGAGGGATTTTTGGTAACAACAAGTCCCTGGGTTTATGCTTCACTGGCAGATACGTCAGAAACTTTCTCCGGTCATTATCCCCATAATGAGTTTTTACTGGCTTTTTTTCTCTTCCTTTTTCTCTTTTTTGGATTACCTGTCTGTTCTTCTAAATATTCTTCCGCAGTAAAGTAACAGTCATCTGAGAATTGCTCTCCTTCATCGGCAGTAACGTATGCCTCATCGTTTGCCCCCCCGCCGCTATTAAGTGACACAGAGCCATGGGGCTCTGGCAGGACTGCTAACTTTGTCTTTATTTGATCAATAACGATTTTCATTGAATTCTGGTTATCAAGCTTGTTCACCGGGATTTCAATGACATCAAATCCCAGTTTTTGCAGCAGGGCGATTTTAAGCAAAGTCGAACCATTCCTGGTTTTGAAATCACCACTCACGTAATGAGAAGGTCCCTGAACATCGATAACCATGTTGTAATCTGGCAGTCGCAGGTCAACCGGAGGTAATGAGTTCAGACTCTTTTCTTCTTCAATCTTCAACGACGGAAAGCTTGATTGGAGGTGATCGCGGAAGGTGGATTGAGATTGTGAAATGATTGTTCGGTAATGGGGGACCACCGGACACGTTCTCCCTAGCCAACTTGCAGCCATGGCAATGATGTATTGATCATCTGTATTGCCTGATGATGTATTTTCCAGGCGAGAAAATAGTTCACCTATGTGCTTTTCAAGCGAGTTTTTATCACTGCAACCTCTGTCCAGATAAAATCTGGCACAGAATGCCATTACTCCCCAGAGAGACATCAATATACCCTGCTCAGAGAGCTGAGGGTTTTCACTGATTCTCTCGACAAGAGAATCGAACGTTGATTTAACCGCGTTCAGCTCAATAGCCTCACCCAGTTTTGCCAGGGACCACAGCAGGTTGGCGACTTCCTGTGGCTTGAAATGGTCTTTCTCTTCCTTTGATTCGGCTTTGATTTTCACATGTGGCAATAGTGCGACCACGGCCTCTTTGAGTTTCGGTGTTTGCTCCAGCTCCAGCACCAGCCCATTGTCCGCCAGTTTCGCCAAGGCCCACAGCAAGTTGGCGACAGCCTGTGGCTTGAATTGGTCTTTCTCTTCTTTTGATTCGGCCTTGGTTTCCACATGGGGCAACAGCGCGGCCACGGCCCCTTTCAGCTTCGGTGTCTTCTCCAGCTCCAGGCCATTGTCCACCAGTTTCGCCACGGCCCATAGCAGGTTGGCGACATCCTGTGGCTTGAAGAGGTCTTTACCTTCTTTTGTTTCGGCTTTGGTTTTCACGTGGCGCAAAAGTGCGGCCACGGCCTCTATGAGCTTCGGTACCTTCTCCAGCTCCAGCCCGTTGTCCACCAGTTTCGCCACGGCCCATAGCAGGTTGGCGACATCCTGTGGCTTGAAGAGGTCTTTATCTTCTTTTGTTTCGGCTTTGGTTTTCACGTGGCGCAAAAGTGCAGCCACGGCCTCTATGAGCTTCGGTACCTTCTCCAGCTCCAGCCCGTTGTCCACCAGTTTCGTCACCGCCCACAACAGGTTGGCGACCTCCTGTGGCTTGAAGTGTTCTTTCTTTTCTTTTGATTCGGCTTTGGTTTTCACATGGGGCAACAGCGCGGCCACGGCCTCTTTGAGCTTCGGTGTCTTCTCCAGCTCCAGCCCGTTGTCCACCAGTTTCGCCAAAGACCACAGCAGGTTTGCGATATGCTGAGGAGTGAAGCGGTCTTTCTCTTTTTTTGATTCGGCTTTGGTTTTCACATGGGGCAACAACGCGGCTACGGCCTCTTTGAGCTTCGGTGTTTTCTCCAGCTTGAGCCCGTTTTCCACCAGTTTCGCCACGGCCCACAGCAGGTTGGCGATATGCTGAGGAATAAAGTGGTCTTTCTCGTCTTTTGCTTCGGCTTTTTTGGTTTTCACATGGGGCAACAGCGCGGCCACGGCCTCTTTGAGCTTTGGTGTTTTCTCCATCTCCAGCCCGTTGTCTACCAGTTTCGCCACGGACCACAGCAGGTTGGTGATACCTTGAGCGATGAAGTGGTCTTTCTCGTCTTTTGATTCGGCTTTGGTTTTCACATGGGGCAACAGAGCGGCCACGGCCTCTTTGAGCTTCGGTGTTTTCTCCAGCTCCAGCCCGTTGTCCACCAGTTTCGCCACAGACCACAGCAGGTTGGCGATACCTTGAGTGTTGAAGTGGTCTTTCTCGTCTTTTGATTCGGCTTTGGTTTTCACATGGGGCAACAGCGCGGCTACGGCCTCTTTGAGCTTCGCTGTCTTCTCCAGCCCGTTGTCCACCAGTTTCGCCACAGACCACAGTAGGTTGGCGATACCTTGTGTATCAATAGTTCTGACTTCAGGTTTTTGGTTGCACTGTATTATTACTGCATCAAGTAAAGTTGACAGTAAAGCAGCTTGAGTTTCCTTTCCCAACTCATCCATGTATTTATGAGGGGTCAAAACACCCGCTGAAGTAAAGGAATGAAGCGTTGTCGTCAGGCTTCGCCAGGTCCACCCGGGTGTCGCTTTAAAATCGTGCAACAATGGTATCAGTTGGCTTTGTTCACTATGATTTAAAGGTCGTTTTGACCCTAATGTGTATTGTTTAATTGAACTGGCAAATTGACTGTGTTTTCTACCATCATAGCGATCACCATAACGAGCAGATATCCTCACCAGGCAACTCATTTTTTCGTGTGTAATGAGAGCATTAAAATCATAAACAGGTTTTACTGAATGTCTTGGTGGATAGTGAGAAGAGCATGCGTCAGAAGTATGATAAAATTCATTACACCTTGAGATATAGGGGGGTGGAGTATTCACCTGTCTGACTGTGTCATGCCGATATCGCCCACTCCTTGAAGCATTGGTATGACCATCCGGTGGTTTATAATCATTACCTGATGTCGTGTATTTCCAACTTATACCAGCAGTGCCTCTATCCATAATTATATTTCATTAATTCATAAAAAATATGAAAAGTGTACACTGTTCTGTTTATAGTTCATCTTGCTGAAATGTCTATAAACTCTGGTTTAATTGGTGCTTGCGACGAATTTTATAGATTAAATTCGAAACTTGTCTTTATTTGATCAACAATGGGTTTTTTAGACCAATTTGCTGCCGCCGCAGTAGGGCAGTTTATTCTCGGACAGCCCCCCGGGAGCCCTGATAAAAAAGGCTGAAACCAATGACAAAGAGGAAGATGAGGCATACCGACAGGAGACCGGATACGGTATCCCGGGAGATCTGAAGTTCAAACAGCAGCGGTTGGAAAAAATCCAGAAGGCCAAAAAAAACCTTGAAGAACGAGAGCTGGCACTGAATCCGGACAAGCCAATAGACGACAAAAAAATAACTCAGTTTTGCCGACCCCCATGCCCGGATGAGGCAGGTATTGACGCCTGTGTGGCGACTGATAGTAAGGAAAACCATCGAAAGAACTGCTGGAAAACTCAGACAGGAAGTTTGTCAAAGCCGATTTTATTTATAACTCGGCCAGCACAGACAAAACAATTATCAGGGAGCCTTAGGCTTCCATTAAAGATTAAAGGCCAGTGTGATTAGAAACAGCACCAGAGTGACACTGGCAATGATCAGTAATGTTTTCATTTGATGGTTCATCTGGCAGGCTGGCTCCCCAAAACTCATGTTCAAGGGTAAGTCGCAACTGCTGAGTTTCGTAGCCTGTTTTGGTAATGCCGTGTTTCAAAATTGTAATGCTGGAAACGTGTATGTATATACAGTATTCTTTTTAACGACAGGTTTGGAACAGAAATGGAATGGCCATATTGTTGGGGATTGATCCCGGGTCCAGGATTACCGGGTATGGAATCATTGAGGAAATTGGCTCCCAATGTAAATACGTAGCATCCGGCTGTATCCGAATTCAGGATGGGCCACTGCCAGAAAGACTTGCCCAAATTTTTCAGGGTATCAATACGGTGATTGAAATGTACAGTCCGCAATCTGTCGGTATTGAGCAGGTGTTTATGGCACGCAATGCCGACTCTGCCCTGAAGCTTGGGCAGGCCCGTGGCGCGGCGATTGTTGCTGCGGTAAATCATGGGCTTGAAGTTGCAGAGTACTCGGCACGACAGGTGAAACAGGCGGTGGTGGGTAAGGGCTCTGCGGAAAAGTCCCAGGTACAGCACATGATTACTTCAATTCTGAAACTGGATAAAACCCCTCAGTCCGATGCCGCCGATGCGTTAGCGGTGGCATTGTGTCACTCCCACACACGGGCAAGCCTGGTGCGAATGGCCGGTGCAACGGGCAGAAGAAATCGTCGGTTATTAAGTCGTTAGAAGAGATACTGAATATGATAGGCAGACTTCGCGGTATTTTGCTGGAAAAAAAAGCCCCATACCTGCTGATTGAGGCTGGTGGGGTGGGCTATGAAGTTGAAGCACCGATGTCGGTGTTTTACCGTCTGCCAGAGGTTGGTGTTGAGACAACGCTTTATACGCACTTTGTCGTTAGAGAAGATGCTCAGCTGCTTTATGGTTTCAGCGACGCCCGGGAGAGGGAGCTGTTCCGTACCCTGATTAAAGTGAATGGGGTGGGTCCGAAACTGGGCCTGACACTGCTCTCCGGAATAGAAGCGTCTGTATTTGTCCGTTGTGTCCATGATGGCGACAGTTCTACCTTGGTGAAATTACCCGGGGTTGGCAAGAAAACCGCGGAACGCCTGATCGTGGAGTTAAAAGACAAACTGTCAACATGGGATAGCTCTGCTGCGCAATTTGATGGTTTGACTGGAACGCCCCTGGGGCAGGCCCTGGAAAAACAGGCCGCTGATACTGAACAGGAAGCCGTCGGTGCCCTGGTGGCCCTGGGCTATAAGCCTCAGGAAGCCAGCAAGGTGATTGGGCGGATTAAAGTAGAAGGTCTGTCCAGTGAAGAACTGATCAGGCAGGCATTAAGAAGTATGATTTAACATCATTCCCGGGAAAAATTATGATTGAAGCGGATCGCTTAATTTCAGCCAGTGAGCGCCCGAGCGAAGAGGCCCAGGATCGGGCCATTCGACCTGTCCGGTTGCGTGAGTACACCGGACAGCCAAAAGTCAGGGAGCAGATGGAGATATTTATCCAGGCGGCCCGAAAGCGTGGCGATGCTTTGGATCATACGTTGATATTTGGCCCGCCCGGGCTGGGTAAGACAACGCTTTCCCATATTGTTGCCAATGAAATGGGCAGTAATATCCGTTCGACTTCCGGGCCAGTGATTGAAAAAGCCGGGGACCTTGCCGCCCTGCTCACGAACCTTGAGCCAAATGACATCCTGTTTATTGATGAAATCCATCGTCTCAGCCCGGCCGTTGAAGAAGTGCTCTATCCGGCCATGGAAGATTATCAGCTGGATATTATGATTGGTGAAGGCCCTGCGGCACGTTCGATCAAACTGGATCTGCCCCCCTTCACCCTGGTCGGCGCGACCACCCGTGCAGGGCTGCTGACTTCACCTTTAAGGGATCGGTTTGGCATTGTTCAGCGGCTTGAGTTCTACAATGTGGCGGATCTCAGTGCCATTGTGCTCCGTTCTGCTGGTATTCTCGGAGTGCCGATGAATAGCGAGGCGGCCAATGAAGTTGCCCGCCGTTCAAGAGGCACACCCCGTATCGCCAACCGGCTGCTGCGAAGAGTCAGGGATTACGCGGAAGTAAAAGGCGATGGTTCGGTAACCCGTGAACTGGCAGACGCTGCCCTGAATATGCTGGATGTGGACGCCTGCGGTTTTGATCATATGGACCGTCGACTGTTACTGGCCATGATTGAAAAGTTTGATGGAGGTCCAGTGGGCGTGGACAACCTTGCCGCAGCCATCAGTGAAGAGCGGGACACCATTGAAGATGTGCTTGAGCCCTACCTGATTCAACAGGGTTATATAATGAGAACACCCAGAGGCAGGGTATTAACTAAGAGCGCTTATCTACATTTTGGCTATGATTACCCCTAGGGGCTGTTCAGGTCGTATTATGAACTAGACTTCAGTTCATGCTCGGAGGATCTGTCAGTCCTCTTTTTTTTATCCTTACGGCATTTGGAAATATCGTAACAGGAGTACCCTGATACCCTCAGTATGCAACTAAACTTCAACAGGCCACAGTCCGGCCCTATCTAAACAGACAGGATGTATAATATGCTCCCAGCTGGAAAGCCTGAAACTTCCTACGGGATGCAGGTACGCTCAGAAATTGATAACCCAGAGTCAGAGGATCCATCGGGAGAGGTGCAAACTGCTACCGGTATCAAAAGACGTGTTATCCCTTTTGCAGTAGACGATCATGTCTTCAATGAGAATCGGATAGAAGGATTGATTAATCACAATGGAATGGGGAGACTGGCAGGGGTAAAAGACAGGGGATGTCGCCTGGTTGAGCGTCCTGAGTTAATTCAGTGGTTAACGACTGAAGCTGTGCAAAGTCGTTTATCGGCATCTGATGTCATTTGGCCTCACAGGGGGATCAAGAGACCGAAATCAGATTACAGTACTCTCAGCCAACTTGAAGACCTGGCCGTGTTGATGGGGTTTGCGAAAAGTTTAGGGTTCACCAGTCATTCAGTTCAGGATGGCAACGCATCAGTTTGCAGTGACCTTCATCCGGTCATGGAGAAATTTGTTGCGTTGTTCGACAGCAACAATCTCGCGCTGAATTCCTATTATGAGGTGAGCTTTTATGCAAGGGATGATGTAGATAAACTGTATTTACACCTGAAACATTCACATGCAGTGACGCTGTTAACCCCTGATATTATTCCCGACCAGGAAGATCCCTTTGGTCGTCATAACTTTGATCGGGTTATATGTCCTGACCCAATGTATAGTCCTGATGGTATCTATATTGAACTGGATGGTGCTGAGGATGACAGGGCGTTTTCAGGATTGATTAATCGAGTAAGACTGCTGGATCCATTTGAGGAAAAATCCAGCATGAGTTTCCTGATTCGCTTTCGGAAAAATATTCCTGAGGATCAAATTATTTCTGATATTGCCAACTATCGGCTGGTCACAGGAAGTGAGGACAGGAATCAACTGTATTTCTCCTGCAGTGTCCCTGTAACAACTCTGAAAAAAGGAGAATTATTTATTGAGTTGCAAGCTCCGTTTATTAACTGTCCTGAACCCGATCTTGATGAAATATTTGATGTCGAAAAGGAGTGCAAATCAACCAGGGATAAGCTGAAAAGAAATACGGATGGCAGTATAAACAATAATACAAACCGGGATCTTCTGCGCCAGAAGTCGATACCCATTGTCAGAAATACCCGGCAGACTACGCCTGAGAAAAATGGCTTTGCCGGTGAATATCTTGGTTCAGGAATTGCACAACGCGTCTTTACCCATGCCGAGTTTAACAAATTGGCAGCAAAGGAAATTATGCACAGCATGAATCACGCTACTTCTGCAGCAACCATCAAGACACTGTATAGTACACAGAGAATGTGCTCGTGTGTGATGACAGACCCCCTGCTGGGAAAAAATGGAGAAATCAAGTTTGCACTGAGTCCTATAGAATACATAGCGGTGCCGTATCGGGATGGTGCGATTGGTGCTGATCAGGTGTATGAATTTGATTTTCCAGAAAAGAATGCTGCCTGTGGTGTCGCTGCTTCTAATCATCCGGTGACGGTCAGGAGGATAAGAAACAGTACATCAGAGTCGGATGTTTTTAATAACCTTGATTACCTGCCCGTCCTGCCCAGAGAAGAGTGCGATGAACCTTTCTTGTCCGATCACCATTACAGGATGGAAGCAATGGAGGTTAATGGCGATTCAATGAAACCGGAGTTTTATGAACAGGACCAGGTGACAGTGTTAGGATTGCAGAGGAAATACGATCAGGAAGAGATGGTTGAATGCATATTGAAAGATCCTAATGAAAAACCTGAGGTTAAATTTGAAATCATTAAAGGTATTCTGGATTTGATAGACCGGTGTGACCGTTTTAACAAGATGATCGAGGAGAAAGGTAATGGCTGGGTAATCAAATGTGTTATTGATGGTAATTTTGCAAATTTTTCCTATGACCGGAAGAAACATCAGCTTATTTATCTTGATGTTGCCCCGGCAACGGTTACCATCGATGGACAGATTTTGCCGGGGAATCAATTTATGATGGAATGGATTAAGGAGCGCCATGACTTTATTTCCAAAATGTCTGAAGATCCACAGATGTCAAAATTGTTTGTGCTGGTGATGCTGACCAATGACCTTCGTCAACTTGAAAAAATACAATCCAGACTGGTAAGAGAGTCGGTCAGTCATGATTCACATAAAGAGGAAACCTCTTCCCTGCGGGATGTGGTCAGCAAAGTATCCTCTTTGCTGGCGGAAGATGATCGATTTTTATCCTGGTGTGCCTGCCATTTTTTCTCAGACTCTGAAATGACTATGGAAAGCCTCAGTTACCATGAAGACACGTCTTCGGGGGGGCAGTTTTCTCAAGTTGTATCGAGTTTATTTGAACGGTATATACAAAAACCCCTGGTTGATTTTGATCAATATGTAGATAAGACTGATCCGGCTGAATCGGAAAAGATAAAATCATTACCCTTATCAAGAAGAATGGAGTTGCTTCGACAGTTGTCTGATGTGGCTTTTGGGTACATGAAACATATAAAAAAGAGTCTGGCTGAGAAAACATCGAAGAAGTTGAATGGTATTGATGACCACAAAGAGGATATTTTATCCAAAATTGAATACGAAACAATGATGAATAAGGCTATAAAAGGCGATGTTATTCATTTCTTTCCAACTACTTGTCCTCAAGAGGATATGTTTAATGAATCTGCATTTTCCTGGCTAAAAACATGGGAAGATGTTCATGGCTGTAAACCAATAGAAGGCGATAGCGTTGACAGTGTTTTGGGATTAAGTCGTCAGTTATTGCTCGATGCCGAGTTTGACGAAGCCAGTGATTCTCTATTGATCACCATACCTTGCTTTCAACGATTGGTCAGAAGGATTTATGGTAAAAAAGTGGATGTACTCCTGGTTGAGCCTTTTCATGGGCGCGATAAGAAGTTTCGAACGGCTTTATATCAGTGGCGGTCTATGTGTCAGGATAGATCTCTTCGCCTGGAAGAATGCACAGGAGTTGAGGCATTTCATGATACTCTGGAGAATTTGACATTGGATACAATGATACTTGTTAATCGTCAACCGGAGAATTCCTATCTGATTGGCAATGTCAGTGAACACCCATGGTCCAGTATCTTCGTCAAGGACAAAGGAGAGCAGGCCAGTAAGCTCAATTGCTCATTACCGGTTACCTATATGCCATGCCAGGATGGTTATGAAAAATTATTTTTTGAAAAAGTGCTTCGGGGTTTGAAAGAATTATACGAAATCAGAAAAGAAATAAGTCTGGGAAATGACAATAGTGAGAACATCTCTGATGAAGATTTCCTTAAGAAGCTCGTCGTATGGCTCCCGGGCAGCTGTGCAGAAACCAGGAAGGTAGAGCGGGATGTTGAGCGTGTCTTTATCAAAATGAAATTGTCGTCCAGTATCATGACTCGATTAAAGCCATGGCTTCGTGGTTATGTTGATATGATACAAGATGAATTTGGTCGGGAGCACTCTCCAAGAGTGTACCTGATGATGCCACTACCTTCAGAAGATACCAGAGAGTATGCTCGTTGGATGCTACGTCTCACGAAGGATAGAAATGGCAATGACATATCATTCATGAACTTTACCAGTGAGCTTAACATGAATATGCTTCAGGAAAAGATTAAGGCAAGTATTAATGAAACGTCATCCTCCAATCCGGATTTTATGTTTATCGAGGGTGGGTATGGGTACAGGTCGGGTTATTTTCTGCTGCATGATACGCCAGTCGTCAGAGTATGCAGCGGTTATGATGAGGGCTTTTTCAAAGAAATAGACCGCATTGGTTCTGTGAAATATCTAGCCTTGAAATCAGTATCTGTCAGTATACCATATACTTCTCTTATCAACGGGGATCCCGTCAGCAGGAGTTCTATGGAGTGCCTGAATGAACCCCATGGGAGATTCTTTAGTGATCGATAATGCGGGGCATGTTGGATGATGGTTGTCTGATAAACACGGCTGCAGTACCTATGAAATATTTCCGGATGTAATATGGTGTTATGGCTACATCTATCCGTCAGAAGATTACGCTGTTTAATCTGCTACCAGCGATAGTGTTCTACAGTATCATTACGTTTGTTTTTCTATACTTTACCTTTCGGACGGCCTCTGAAGAAATCGGCAGAAGGCATCTCAACGAGACGTTGCGATATGCAGCATCCGTAGATACAAGAATGAGTAAAGTGATCCTGGCTGGCAAGGCTTTATCCCTGTCTGCCAGTGAGATTTCTTATCATGACCTCTCTGCAAAAGTTATTTCAATATTCAGAGATATGCCCTATGTGAAATCGTTATCCATTGTCGATTTTGAAAAGAAAGGCGGAGTGTTGATAAAAAGTAAAGAGTCTGTTTATTTTGATTGGATGGTGAAGAAATTTGTTTCTGGAGACCAGGACTCAGATTACTCCATTCCTGATCAAATCTATTTATCAATCAACAATAACTTAGAGTATGACTGGTATGTTAATACTGAATTAACCGGCCCGGTGTTTTATACCAGCTTTCTGGTCAGGGTTTCGGATGATAACCATCGGAGCCGCTTTCTAAGGCTCGATCTGGATGCCGCCAAACTGGTCAATATGCCGATAAACCTGGATTTTCGGGTTCGCCTGATTATTGCCGACCCTTTCGGGCACATTGTGTACGCCAATGGCATATCGTTACTGAAGTACAGAACCATTGAAAAATTCTCACGGCTTGGGCCTTGTGAGGGCAGTGGCGAACTTTATTTTCCCTCAGAGAGTGGAGGTTCGTTCAGGCATTTGCTATATAGCCCGATTAAACCTTCCAGGCCTGATGAACCGTGCGGCTTTATGAAAGATGTTTTGCACAATGTTGTTAAGGAGGGCAGGTTGGTCAGTGTCCGTATTCTAACCAGGGGCAGCTACAAGTGGTCTGCCGCTGTGCCTGTTAAATCCACCGGTTGGTTTTTCAGCTATAGCATCATGGAAACTGACATCATGAAGCCGGTGTATAAACAGGCCTTTTTAAGCGCAAGCCTGATTGGCCTGGCCATGGTGTTAGCCATTATATGCTTATGGGGTGTGTCTGGCAGGATTACGCGTCCCCTGAATGAATTAAAGCGTGAAATGAATACCTTTGGTTTTCTGCCCAGTGATTCAAGTGATAATTTCCAGGATTCAAAGGATGAAGCGGTTAGCCTGAACCGGAGCTTTATCCGGTTAAAGGAACGACTGTTAAACCGGGAAGAGGCTTTGCAAAAAGCCCGGGCGCAAAATATGGCCAGCCTTGTTCAGCAGTTAAGAGGACGTTATTTCTATTTTCATCTGGTCACTTCCGGGGATATTACCTATGTCAGTCCATCAATTACTTCAGTACTGGGTTTCGACGAAGACGAGTTTTCTGGAAAAATTCAGGGCTTCTTAACGGATTCGGTGGTTAACGATACCTTCAGAAGCGTCCTGAAGCAGTTGCCAAAAGGGGTTTGGCAGGAAACATTTGAACTGGAGTTTTTTCATAAAGACGGTTCCATACGCTGTATTGAAGTGGGTTGTGCGGGACACGCCAATAAAAGCTCTCTAACCCAGAAAAACACCGGTCAACAGCTGGATAGCATTGAGTGTATGGGAAATGATATTACCCATCTTGTTCGCGATACGGAAAAATTCAAGGCATTGATAGCCGGTTCGCCGGATGCCATTGTTATCACTGATACGGCGGGTGTCATCAACCTGGTCAACCCCAGGGTCGAAGATCTCTTTCGTTATCATGAGTGTGATTTACTGGGCCTGCCATTAGCGCTGTTAATTGACCCTGAGTACCGATCAGATCTGATGCTGCTGAAGGAACTCGACTCCGATGACATCGATAGCCATTGCCTGGAGGCAAGGCTCTCCCGTGGGGTTGATAAGTATGGCCATGGATTTCCAGTGGAAATATCCAGCAACGTGCTGACCACAGCCGATGGTTTGCTGATCTCCATTGTCTTTCGTGACATTACCCAGAGAAAGCGAATCGAAGGCGAGCTACTGAAGGCGAAAGAAACGGCCGAAAAGGCCAGCCAGGCAAAATCCTTATTCCTGTCACATATCAGCCATGAACTGAGGACCCCGCTTAATGGCGTCCTTGGCTATGCCCAGCTGCTGTTGGCTGACAGAGATGTTCCCGATAAATACCGGGAAAGTCTGTCATCCCTTGAGGCCTGTGGTTTGCATCTTTTAACCATGATTAATGACATTCTCGATATCACCAAGATTGAAAGCGGCATTGTGAGAACCCGGGTGGTGCCTTTTAATATCCAGGTGACGCTGGATATGGTGTTTGCCAATTTTCGTGAAACTGCGAAAGTCAAAGGCCTGAGCTTGCTGCTGGATATTCTGCCCAATGTGGAGCTGGAGATCGTTGCTGATAATGTCAAACTGCGCCAGGTGTTGATCAATTTGGTTGGCAATGCCGTCAAGTTTACTGACTCTGGCAGTGTCTATCTAAAGGTGTTTGTCAAAGGTGAAAAGCTTCAGTTTGAAGTGCTTGATAGTGGCGTGGGTATTGTTTCATCGGATTTGGCGCAGCTGTTTCAGCCATTCACTCAGCTAAAGAAAGGGCAAGAATGTGGCGGTGCCGGTTTGGGGTTGTCTATCAGTTATCGTCTGGTGGAAGCCATGGGGGGAGAGCTTCAGGCTGAGAGTGAACCTGGCAAAGGGAGTCGTTTTTATTTCAGTATTCCCTATCAGGTTAGCCATGGGGAAAGCAGAAAAGTGTTAGCCGACTTACCCCCGGGAAACGGCGGAGTTGATTTACATCCAGAGCACTTTAATCAACATCAAATTCTGGTGGTTGACGATAGCATTAATAATAGAGATATGTTGGTAAAGGCCCTTAAGTCCAAATCTTTTCATGTTGAGGCAGCAGAGGGAGGGTTGGAAGCGGTGGAGAAATGCAGAACCACTCGCTATGACCTTATTTTGATGGATCTCAGAATGCCCGGCCTGGATGGCTTTGATGCTGCCAGGGCGATTCACCGTATCGGCCGACACCCATCCATTAAAATTATGGCCGTATCTGCCAGTGTGTCAGAACAGGCGAGAGTACAAATTGCAGATTCCGGTTTTTGTGGTTTTATTGCCAAACCCGTGCGCTTTGATGAACTGTTTAATTGTATTTATGACCATTTGGAAAATGATAACGGCTTGTCTCCTGATTTGCCGCTCTCCGGCGTTTGTCAGCAGGAAATGGTCACTGTTTTGCAACGCCTGCTTGAGATCGGTGACCTGAAAACACTGGAAGAAAAAGCCGAAGGGTGGTCTGTGCAGCCGGGTTATGGCACCGTCCCTGAAAAAGTTATTGAGCTGTGCAAGCTACTGGACGTTATGGGGCTGGAGACACTCTATAACGCTTTAGTGGAGCATTCTGGCTAGGAGCCTGTCTGACTTAAGACTGTCCTACTGTAGGGTGTGTGTAAATCTGATTTGATCTCCCTCACTGACGTGCTATCAAACAGTTATTCACGGGATACAATTACCTTGGACCTTTATCGGGTGGTTCTGATCCCCATTGTGGTTTTTGGTGTTATGATCAGTCCTTTTTCGACTTCATAATTGATGGGTAGAGAGGTTGTCGGTGGCAGAAAGCATGTCTCTATGGGCTCTGGTGGGTAACGCCAGTTGGATTGTGCTACTGGTGTTATTGTTACTGGTAGCTGCATCGGTTGTTTCATGGATG
Organism: Endozoicomonas sp. ALE010; assembly: GCF_049310165.1. Taxonomy (NCBI): domain Bacteria; kingdom Pseudomonadati; phylum Pseudomonadota; class Gammaproteobacteria; order Oceanospirillales; family Endozoicomonadaceae; genus Endozoicomonas; species Endozoicomonas sp. ALE010. Next base: position 32,769 of record NZ_JBLYNV010000046.1, read on the forward strand.
ATAATTTTCCAGCGGGGAATCCTGCTGAGAAATGCGCAGCAGGCCATGATTGCGTTTGAGGATCGTTTCTGGTCGGGAATGGATCTGATTCTGCTGTACAAGGAAGTGCAACAAAATGAACAGTCCGGCTCAGGGGTGGAACACATCTTTAAAGCCGGCTTCGCCGAATTTACCCGCCTGCGAAACCAGGGGACTGTTGATCCTGATGCGGTTATGGAAGGTGCTCAGCGGGCCATGAGGGTGGCCATTTCCAGGGAGCAGGAGCGCCTCGAAGGAAACCTTCCCTTTCTTGCCAGCGTTGGTTCTACCTGCCCTTATCTTGGTCTTTTTGGCACAGTTGTCGGTATTATGAACTCTTTCCGGGGGCTGGCGGTGGTTCAGCAGCCAACCCTGGCTTCGGTTGCACCGGGCATTGCCGAGGCTTTGCTGACCACTGCTGTTGGCCTGGTTGCCGCTATTCCGGCGGTTGTCGCCTATAACCGCTATGCTTCAAGGGTTGAAGCCCTGGTGTCCAATTACGAGATATTTGCGGATGAGTTTTCCAGTATCCTTCACCGTAAAGTTTACAGCCGGACATAAAGGGATCTTACCGCAATGTCACCGATGATAAGTGGGGCAAAGATAAGAAGTCGTCGTAAACCCATGTCTGAAATAAACATGGTGCCGTTTATCGATATCATGATGGTGCTACTGGTCGCTTTTATGATCACTGCGCCCATGATGACCCAGGGCGTGAAAGTTGAGCTGCCCAAAACCAGTAGCGATAATATTGCTCTGCCAGAAGATAAAGAAGTCCTGGTCATCTCTATCAAGGCGGATGGCAGTTATTATATGGACGTCGGATCTGACCATGACAAAGCCGTGAATCTTTCGTCCCTGACAGAGAAAGTCAGTAAGGTCGTGAGTGCCAGACCCGGTACTCAAGTGTTGATTCAAGGAGACACCAGCGTTGCCTATGGATCAGTAGTTCAATTAATGGCTGGCCTGCAAAACTCAGGTATCAGTCATGTTGGGCTGGTCACTGATCCGGTGGCGGTTGGCATGGAAGAGCGGTAGATGAAGAGATGGTTTAATATTGCTTTTCCAGCCTTTATATCAAGGGTGACCGAAGGTTATGGGTTTTCTGTAGCCCTCTCTCTGATTCTTCATCTCATGATGTTTGGTGTGCTTTTAGTCAACTGGAGTGCCGACGCCCATCCAAAAATAGCACCGCCGGTGCCCATCAGCGCCGCATTGGTATCGTTGCCTGAACCGGCGGCAAAGCCGCAAACTGTCAGGAAGCCTGCGCAGAGTCAGGTGGAACAAAAGCGCAAAGAAGAGGCAAAAAGGCGGGCAGAAGCCAAAAAAACAGCAGAGGCAAAGCGCAAAAAAGCGGAACAGCATCGAAAGGAGCAGGAGCGGCAGAAAGCCCTGGCCTTGAAGCGGGAAGAGGAAAGAAAAAAAGATGAGCTTCGCAAAAAGGAAGAAGCTGCCCGGGAACGTCAGGAGCTGGAGAGGCGTCAGCGGGAAAAGGAGCAAAAGCGCAAAGAGCAGCAAGCGCTTGAGCAAGCCATGGCAATGGAGCAACAGGCTTTGGCAGCTGCTCAGCAGCTTGAGCATGACCAGCTGCTGCAGGCACAATATGCCGCGCTGATTAAAAACCTGACCTCCCGGTATTGGAGCAGGCCGCCCAGTGCACGCAATAACATGGTGGCAGAAATTCGAATCAGTCTTTCTCCCTTTGGGGATGTGCTGGATATTACTATGCTGAAGTCCAGTGGTAATGATGAGTTTGATCGCTCCGTTATTCAGGCTATACGCCGAGCGTCGCCCTTTTCGGAGTTGAAGGATCTTGAGCGGCGAATTTTTGAACAACACTTCCGACGAATTACCTTCCGATTCAGGCCCGAGGATCTGGTTAAATGAGGCACTTATTCAAAACCTGTTTATTATTTTACTGTCTGCTCTGGGGGATGAGTGCTCAGGCAGAGCTTGTCATTGAGGTCACCCAGGGAAATGACCAGGCTGTGTCCATGGCAGTTTCCCCCTTCAGCTGGACAGGGGGGAAAGTGTTGCCGGAAGACCCGGCGGCAATCATTGATAACGATTTGAAACTCAGCGGTCTGTTCAAGGCGCTGCCAAGAACCAGTATGCTCAGCTTCCCGGCCAGTGAACCGGAAGTTTATTATCGTGACTGGAGGTTGCTTGGGGTCTCTTACCTGGTAACAGGGCAGGTGACACACAGGGGCACAGGTTACACCGTGAACTATCAGCTTTATGATGTTGTCAGGGGAAAGCGCATTGCCAAGGGGGGATTTACCGGAAACAGTGCCCAGCTTCGTGAGATGGCCCATCGCATCAGCGATGTTGTCTATGAAAAGATCACGGGCCTGAAGGGCGATTTTTCCACCCGGATTCTCTACGTAACCGCCCAGAGGCACGACGCTGAAAGAACCGATTATCAGCTGAATTATGCCGATGCGGATGGTAAACGTAACAGGAAGGTGTTCAGCTCCAGCGAGCCTATTTTATCGCCCAGCTGGTCACCAGATGGAACCAGGGTTACCTATGTCTCCTTCGAGCAGGGTCGCCCTGCCATTTACATGCAGGAACTGGCAACGGGCATTCGCAAGAAACTGACCGGTTTTAAAGGGCTGAATAACTCGCCGGTATGGGCACCGAACGGTAAATCCATTGCCATGGTGCTTTCCAAGGATGGTAATCCGGACATTTATATTCTTGATCTGGCAACGAACAAAATCAGTAATGTCTCGACTCATTACGCCATAGACACTGAACCGGACTGGATGCCAGATGGCAACAGTCTCGTGTTTACCTCAAACCGGGGTGGGAGTCCTCAGGTCTATCAGCAGGAGGTCAGCCGTAAAAGTGATGGTGAATTTATCACAACAGGCAAGCCCCGTCGTCTAACCTTTGAAGGGCGGTTCAATGCCCGGGCCAAGGTCTTTCCGGATGGTAAGTCCCTGGCTCTGGTGCATAAAGGGGAGGGAGCTGCAGACTTTAACATCGCGGTGCTCGACCTGGATACCGATAGACTGCGGCTGCTGACGTCATCCAGCCTGGAAGATTCTCCCAGTATTGCCCCGGGTGGGCGCAGACTGATCTATTCTGTACAGGGTGGCAAGAATGGCGAGCTGGGAATAGTTTCTGCTGATGGGCGGGTGAAACAGCGATTGCCTTCTGCCAAGGGTGATGTCCGGGAGCCTGCATGGGGCCCGGCTATTGAACTCAGGTAACGTACAGGCAGGGTGACCGCTCTGAAGTTCTGTGAAGCAGATCGCAGGCAGTCACTTTTGCCCTGCCGATTTTCCGACTTGCTGCTATGCTCGTTTAAACTGCTTTTTTCCGGTAGCCCTTTCTCTGAGGAAACCCCACAATCCCTTGCTATTCGGGCTAGTCGGGTGACTTCAGTTCTGATAGTGTACTGCACAAATCTTTGAAATCCCGTAGAGAATGATTGGAGTTAAAAATGCAAATCGCCAATGTTGTTAAAGCGGCTTCTATGGCTGTAGCCGCTCTCTGGCTGGCAGGGTGTGCTTCCAGGAAAGAGCCAACCACAGCAGAAATCCAGCCGCCGGTTGTTACTGTTGAAGAAGAGGTGCTGGTTGAAGTTCAGCCAGTTCTGGATCCTGCTGTTCAGGCAGTGGTTGACAGTGGCCGAATTGATGAGTCTCCGGAAGAGATTCAGGCGCTTCTGGAGAAGAACACCTATTTCTTCCCATTTGACAGTGCCAGGCTGGATAATGACGCATACAAGGCTCTGGATGTGCATGCTGCCTACCTGACTTCTGATATGGGTTACATGAAAAATATTGTCATTCAGGGTCATACTGATGAGCGTGGTACCCGTACATACAACCTGGCCCTGGGTGAGCGTCGTGGCAAAGCGGTGATGGATTACCTGGCCGCTAAAGGTGTAGCAGCTAACCGTATTGAAGTGATCAGCTTCGGTTTTGAGAAGCCTCTGGATCCTGAGCACAGTGAAAGTGCGTGGGCTTTGAACCGTCGTGCGGTAATTGTTACTGAGTAAGCAATAATACCAGTCATATTCTTGATGCTCTCCCGGTAAGCTTGCTGGAAATCAGCCCGGTGAGAAAGGAGAATACGACTGGTATCATTTTTCGTCCGGGGGATAAATGCGTAGAGGAAACACTAACCCAAAGCTGATGGCGGTGCTGGCTCTTCCAGTGTTGCTTGCTGGTGCTCTGAATGGCGTGGCAATTGCCGCAGCCCCGGTTGAAGAACCGAGACCTCTGGGGCTTTCAGCTGAATCTCAAACGGTTGTCAGTCAAATCTCAGACGGTCCTGTTACGATTTCATCCTCTTCGGACAGTGATGCTGATTACAATGGTACAGCTCATCTGCTGAATACGATTGATCAGCTTCGACAGGAAATGATGGAAATGCGCGGGCAGCTGGAAGAGCAGGCCTTTCGCATTGAGCAACTGCAGCAGGAAGGTCGGGACAGGTATCTTGACCTTGATGATCGAATCTCTCGATTGAAAGATCAGTCCGTGCCTCCCGCTCCAGTTGCCAACGTAAAGCCACCAATGGTGAGTGCACCAGTGGCAGGGGCGGCAGAAAAAAACAATCAACCGGTGTTGAAAGCCGAGGAAGCAACTTACCAGTCAGCATTTGACCTGATTCGCTCCAAACAGTTTGATAAAGCAAAAAACGCACTCCAGGAGCAGCTGAAAACCTACCCTGAAGGCCGTTATGCAGACAATGCCCATTATTGGCTGGGTGAAGTTGATATGGCTCAAGGGCATTACGATGCCGCCAAAGTCTCCTTTCAGATCATTTTGAATGAGTTTCCAAAAAGTCCAAAAGTTCCGGATGCCAGCTATAAGCTTGGGCGAGTGCACGACTTGCTCGGCAATCAGAAAGAGGCAAAGAGACTTCTTGAGCTGGTTATTCAGCAATATCCTGATAGCTCGGCAGCCAGGCTTTCTGATACTTATTTGAGAACCATGGGCGATTCCTGATACCTGATGGCAGTCATCCTCAATGCTGAGAATTACCGAGATATTTTACTCATTGCAGGGAGAGACCAGAACCACCGGTTTGCCTACGGTATTTGTGCGCTTAACCGGTTGTCCCCTCCGTTGTCGCTGGTGTGATACGGAGTATGCCTTTAAGGGGGGAGAGTTATTATCTGCTGAAGAAATCCTGGACAAAGTATCAGAATATAACCCCGGATACGTCACCGTGACGGGAGGCGAGCCACTGGCCCAGAAAGCATGCCACGGGTTGCTGGCTCTTCTGGCTGACCAGGGTTATGAGGTTTCTCTTGAAACCAGTGGCGCAATCAGTCTCTCTGAGGTTGACGCCAGGGTGGTCAAGGTAATGGATTTGAAGCCTCCAGCCTCAGGCGAGTCCCATCGTAACCTGTATGAAAATATCGGTTTTCTGACCAGACAAGACCAGTTGAAATTTGTGATTGCCGATCGCGGCGATTATGAATGGTCAGTCTCCAAACTGATCCAATACGACCTGGCGACCAGGGTTTCCGATGTTCTTTTTTCTCCGGTCAGCGGCACCATGTCTGCCCGGGTATTGGCGGGTTGGATCCTTGAAGACAGGCTGCCGGTGAGATTTCAATTACAGCTGCACCGGATGATCTGGGGTGATCAGCCGGGTGTCTAGGTTTCATAAAAAGGTATTGCAGATGAATAGAGCAGTAGTCCTATTATCCGGAGGGCTGGATTCGGCCACCGTTCTGGCGATGGCTTTAGAACAGGGATTCGAATGTTACTCGGTCAGTTTTGATTATGGGCAGCGTCACCGTTGTGAACTTGAGGCTTCCCGCAAGTTAGCTGAGGCCCTGGGGGTTAGTGAACACAAGGTGTTAAAACTGGGGTTGACTGATATAGGCGGTTCAGCGCTGACCGATGATGATATTGCAGTCCCGGATTTCGGCGATCCCCTCAAGGAGGCCCAGAGCCAGGTTCCGGTCACTTATGTTCCTGCAAGGAATACAGTTTTTCTCTCTCTTGCTCTTGGTTGGGCAGAAGTGCTGGGGGCTCGTGATATTTTTATTGGTGCCAATATCGTTGATTACTCGAATTATCCTGACTGTCGCCCGGAGTACCTGAAAGCATTTGAAGATATGGCGAATCTTGCCACCCGGGCTGGCGTTGAAGGTGATCTTTTTCGGATCAGGGCACCACTGCTGAATTTAACCAAGTCTGAAATAATTTCTGAAGGCGTCAGGCTGGGGGTGGATTATGGGATGACAGTCTCTTGCTACCAGGCCGATGAATACGGTGCTGCCTGCGGTGTTTGTGATAGTTGCTGTTACCGGCGAAAGGGGTTTATTGAAGCAGGGGTTGATGACCCGACGACTTATCGCATTGCGGTTTAACTCGAATCACTTGTAAAACGAATTCTGGCGCGTATAATTTCGCGGATTGGGTCGTTAGCTCAGTTGGTAGAGCAGTTGGCTTTTAACCAATTGGTCGTAGGTTCGAATCCTACACGACCCACCACTTCCTGCCAAACCCTCTTATTTACCTCTTCACCATAATTATTATTAGTGCTGATGCTGTGTTAGAATACTGCCACATTTTTTTTAGAAAATGGCGGTGCAGAAATAGTGCGGAGCTGGACTTCCTGCCATTGTGGGGAGAGCGGTAACGTAATATTTTCGGCTCATGGCTGATTGATAGAGGAAGTTGCAGACACTTACCTGCCGTGAAACAGTTCATCCTGGAAGGGTAAAGTGCTTTGCCGGATGCAAGCTTTATGAATGCAGTGATAGACAGAGAGCTCGTTCAGGGCCATTTGCAGAAGGCTCCATTACCGGTGGATCCGGTTGCGAAGGATGCCAAAAAAAACAGAATCAAACAGCTCCTGAAAGAGAGGGGAGCGGTTCTGGTTGCCCACTATTATACAGATCCTGTCGTTCAGGAACTGGCTGATGAGACCGGTGGCTTTATTGCCGACTCATTGGAAATGGCACGCTTTGGTGCCCGGCACGATGCCAACACGCTGATCGTGGCTGGTGTTCGTTTCATGGGGGAAACCGCCAAAATTCTCAGCCCGGAAAAGCGGGTGCTGATGCCGACCCTCGAAGCGGAGTGTTCCCTTGACCTGGGCTGCCCTGTGGAAGAATTTTCCGCTTTTTGTGATCAACACCCTGACCGGGAAGTTGTCGTCTATGCCAATACGTCTGCTGCCGTAAAAGCACGGGCAGACTGGGTAGTAACCTCCAGCTGTGCGCTTGATATCATCGAAGATCTTGATGCCCAGGGTAAAGCCATTATCTGGGGGCCGGATAAATACCTTGGCAGCTATATTCAAAAAAATACCGGTGCCGATATGCTGCTCTGGGACAGTAGCTGTATTGTTCATGAAGAGTTTAAGGCGAAAGGTATTGAAGACCTGAAACGTGTTTATCCTGATGCCGCCGTGCTGGTTCATCCGGAGTCCCCTGGCTCAGTGGTTGAGATTGCTGATGTGGTGGGCTCGACGAGTCAGTTATTGAAAGCTTCTCAGGACATGCCCAACAGCGCATTCATTGTGGCTACAGACCGTGGGATTTTCTATAAAATGCAGCAGGCTTCACCTGAGAAACGTTTTATAGAGGCTCCCACCGCAGGCAGTGGTGCCACGTGCCGCAGTTGTGCCCATTGCCCATGGATGGCAATGAATACCCTTGATGCTCTGCTGGAATGTCTGGAAACTCCGGGTGACCTGAATGTCATTGAAGTCAGTGATGAGTTGCGGGATAAGGCACTGAAGCCCTTACAACGCATGTTGGACTTTACGGCGGCCGGTTAACATTAATTATCTTCCCGATTTCCGAGGAGGTCGTCCGAGAATGAATGGCCTCCAGGCATTGTTTTATAAGTTCTTCCTGTGTTTTTCCATGTGATTTATCAAGCTGGCCTGTAACTCAGCTTGTGACTCAGCTTTCGATGTAAGTGGTATCCCTACACATAGTTCCAGTGGCGTACCTCCAAATAGGCAGAAGGGCATTTTCTCAAGCAGATCTTGTCTAGCCGAAGGAGCAGTGGAGGGGTAGGTGCCCTCTTCGTGCCAGAAAAAGCCGGCAATGTTGGCTTTGCCTTCATCCAAATTGCCACCATTGTCGATAAGCTTGAACATTGCCTGCAGGTGGCCCTCTAAGGCTGCAAAATGCATGGGAGTAGCGCTGCCATTCAACCGACCGGTGCTTTGGTTTATCCTGGCATTGCGTTCTATCAGATGGTCGATCATTTCCAGGTTGCCAGACCAGGCAGCCAGGTGGAGCAGTCGAATGCCGCCTGTAATGATTGGCTTATTGACATCTGGAACGGCACTGATCAGCATACTGATAATATCGTTATTGCCTTGCTTAAAGGCCTTATAAAAATAGGAACTGGCGATATTATGATAAAATCTTTTGACATTGGCTCCAGCCGATAATAGTACCCTCATTGTATCGGTATCTTCGATTTCCATGCTTTTCTGTAGCGCTGTCAGGCCATTCGGGTAAAGCAACTCCAGGTAAAGTGAGTCCGGGTAAAGCGATTTCGGGCAAGGCGAGTCCGGGTTAGCTTTACCTTCTTTGCAGAGAATCTCTACTGATTTCGATTGTCTGTTCTTCACTGCCCAGTGTAGCGCTTCTTGTTTTTGTATTCTGGCATCGGGAAAAGTTGCACACAGATAAGTTAAAACTTTCTTATTACCCGATATGGCCGCCCTTGCAAAAGGATTTAAGGCAGGATTTTCGCCTGCACCCGTTGTTGTCAGGCGCATAAACGTCGAAGAAGGCACGGCTTGCGCCAGATGGTTGATGACATTTGCATTATTGTTTGAGCATGCCCACAGGAATAACGACTGAAAATCCTCCACGCTGATTTCCTGTCCATCATCCAGAGGTAATTTGAATGGTAATTGGGGAAAGGGCAAGGATGATTCAGAGGCATTTTCAGATGTAGTTTCATCGTCATCTAAATCGATATCAAGGCAGGGCGTGTAGGCCGCCTCCCTGGCAAAAGGAGAAAACCGGGCAATTCTCTGGAAGAGGGTCTGGGTAAAAGATTCATGGGGTTGGACGGTGGGGAGATTTCCTGTAGGCGTTGTTTCGCGAACCCGCTTACCGTTGAAATTGACTCGAATGGTCTCCGGGTGTGTTCCAGAGGGGGGCGAATCAGGATTGCTATTTGTCCTGCGGTTAGTTGTCCTGCGGATAAATGTTAAGCTGCACTCCAGTGTAAATGTTCTGGTGGCTGATGAATTAGTAAAGGAGAACTTGGGCATTATTAGAGTCCTTCTTAATTTTTGACTTAGTTAATATTCATCTTTTTCTGACCGTTTAGATGGCGGATAGTTCCCAAGGATGACGTGAGCCTGATAATTATTTTGAGGTCAAATGGCGTTATTTATCGTCCAGGTACAGGGCTTTGTTCTGAAAGCAGCAGCATCCGCAATTCTCACCCAAAGTCTGTTACCTGCCTTGTGAAATGTTCTTGAATGTCAATTTTTGCAACTGCGCCAATATTTCGGTGCCTCTCTCGCTGATCTGACGAAAGCAGGGATCTCCACTTTGCAGCTTCTCCCAGGAAAACGGGGTGGCCAGCCGGGTCATACTCAACGGCCAGGACGGATGAGGGGGGGATGAATGCTTAATGATGCTTTGGTGAAGATAATCCCGGGCTCGCAGACGTCGTAATGCTACTTTCTGAATGATGGGTTTAAGTACGAAATGCAAATGACTACTGAAATTGTTTCTCAGCAATATCAGTTCGCCCATCAGGTGACTCCATGTGTACAGCTGGCAGAATGCCCTGTTGGCGTTTACTAAAAAATCAGAAACAACCTGTTCTGTCGGGGATCGGGGGGGAGGCAGCTGTTGCCATAATTTCTTATATGATTCCAGCTCCAGGCAAAGGGCTGATGAAGCATATTGCACTTGAAAAGCCAAAGTGGCTTTGTCCAGCTTCTTTTTAAACTTCCCGACGGTTCTGGAATGCTCAGGCAATTCCAGCAGCCTGTTTCTCCCTGAATCAATGATGACGGAAGAAGCCTCCCGGGCTGAACTGTTAATCATTTCCCTCAGCTTTCTATTGTTCTCCTGATGGATGATTTCAGCTACCTCCCTGTGGGAGGCAAACAGGGAGCCTGCTTTTTGTGTGTCATGGGGATGGAGCACAAACACCCGTAGGTAGGGGCAGGATCGATCCATTTTATCAGGCTCATTTGATCTGCTTTCCTGTACGGGGTCCGCAATAAAGTAAATTTGGGTGGCTCTGACATTGCCCTCAGCATCGATTACCTGCACCAGAGGCTTGTCGCGATAGATGTTTCTTAAACAACGAGAGTCGTGCAGTCCATCCCTCTGCAGCACCCCCGTTTTCAGATAACTTCTGGTAATATTCTCTGCCTTAATAGGGTTTTTCTGTTCTTTTTGAAAAGTCTCGGTTATCCCGGCCGCGACAAAGCGTGAATTCTTCAGACAAAAAGCGCAGGTTAATCGCTCATCAAGCCCTTTGACCCCCGGGGCTGCGGCCTGAGTTTGCAGCAGGGATTTGTCTGCTGCTTTATCACAGGCATAGCTTCCGGAAAAAAACAGGCCTTCATCAACATAGTGGCTGAGCAACTCGGGGGTGTTTACTAACATACGACATAGTCCAGATTCACCCTTGTGCTCGGTAAAAGTCTGGTATCGATCAGCAGTAGTGTTGGGCAGCGAGCAGCGTCCGGCGTTGCAATGATTTTCATACCAAATCGTCGGGTCCATCCAACAGGAATCATCTTTAATGCGCCGCTCTTTCGGATCAGTAATAGCATCTATTTTGCGGGTTACATCAAGCCAGCTTCGCACGACCCAGATATCTCGCTCCTGGAGCGTCTTGATAACCAGGTTCAAACCCTGCACAAAGCCCTTGTGCTCATCAACAAGATAAAGACGCTTGCCAGGGTTCAGTGGGATGACGGTGTAACCCGGACCATTGCAGGTAAGAAGAAAAAAGCCAGCGACATCTGGCTCAAGTTTAGCCTCCAGATAATGTCCCGGGGCGGTGCTACGGGAATTTGGCTTGGTTAGCGGTACTGATTTATGTCTGGGGTCTTTTTCCAGATTGGCACTGGCCGGACAAATATCAAAATCACCATGCTGGTTCATCATTCTGTCGATTTCTGAATCAGATTTTGGGACGCATCGAACGAGCATATTCGACCTTGACCTCCTACTTTATATAAACGTTAGTAGCCATTGTGCAGACTGTTTTTTCATTGGATAGTTCCAAACTCTTTGTCATCTAAATTCCAGAGTCTGAAGAAAATATTGTCCAATTAACGGGAAAAGCTTGTGCAGTTAAATTCGTGCGTCTTCCGGAGGCAAAATTTTGCTTAACTATTTATCGGGGCAAAGATCGGACAGAGTCTTATAACTTGAATTCATTACTTCATACTTGGAAATAAACTCCAGAGTCGTTAACGGTCAGAGGTTCTATGAACAATAAGATTGAGATTGGTGATAATGCTAATTTTTCCCTTCACAGCTGCGGTAGAACAATCCCGTGTCACAATCAGGCAGGAGTAAAAACGTCAGAGAGGGTTTCGGTTGTTCCCCCGGAACAGGTGTCGCCTTTATTGGCATTACCCGATGAACTCCTGATTAAAATTGCTGACAATCTGAGTTTTGTTGATTGGCGAAGCCTGGATTTGACCAGCAGGCGGTTAAATACACTTTTTAACACCGAAGAAAGGCTGAAAATCCTATTCGTTCGATATTATGGATCTCCCTCCGAAGCCTATAGAAAAATAATTGAAAACAGGGGGATACCTGCTCTTCCACACAATGAAATCAAGAACCCTTTTTTACGACTTGCCTGTGGCAGATACGTAAGCAATGAATACCTGGCTTCTCTGGGAAATGATGCCTCGCAAACCTGTGTGAAGACGCTGTCTGGGCATACTGGCGAGGTGATGTCAGTCACGCCACTGGCTGATGGGCGGCTGGCTTCTTGCGCTGCTGACGAAACCGTAAGGGTGTGGGATCTGAGCAAGCCCGATGGGTCGCAATGCGTGATGACGCTGAATGGACATACTGGCATTGTTTACTCAGTCACGGAATTGCCTGATGGGCGGCTGGCTTCCTGCTCTGATGATGAGACCGTAAACGTGTGGGATCTGAGTAAGCCCGACGGGCAGCAATGCGTGGCGACGCTGCGTGGACATTCCTATCACGTGCGCTCAGTCATACCATTGGCCGATGGGCGGCTGGCTTCCTGCGCTACTGACAAAACCGTAAAGGTGTGGGATCTGAGTAAGCCCGACGGGCAGCAATGCGTGGCGACGCTGCGTGGGCATACCGAGGGGGTGAGTTCAGTCACGCAATTGCCCGATGGGCGGCTGGCTTCCTGCGCTGGTGACCATACCGTAAAGGTGTGGGATCTGAGTAAGCCTGACGGGCAACAATGCGTGGCGACGCTGAATGGGCATACCCAATGGGGGACATCTGTCGCGGCATTTGACGATGGGCGGCTGGCTTCCAGCTCTCTTGACAAGACCGTAAAGGTGTGGGATCTGAGTAAGCCCGACGGGCAGCAATGCGTGGCGACGCTGAATGGGCATACCCAATGGGTGAAATCTGTCACGGTATTGGCCGATGGTCGGCTGGCTTCCTGCGCTGGTAGCTATCATGATGTCTATTTGGGTGACGGCACTGGTGACAAGAGCATAAAGGTGTGGGATCTGAGCATGCCCGATGGGCAGCAATGTGTGGCGACGCTGAATGGGCATGAAAGCTGGGTGAACTCAGTCACGCAATTGCCCAATGGGCTGCTCGCTTCCTGCTCTGAAGACAAGACCATAAAGGTGTGGGATCTCAAGGCAGCGGCTATGTGTGTCGACGCTGAAGGGCATACTGACGGGGTGAACTCAGTCACGGCAATAGCCGGGCAGCTGGATTCCTTCTCCCTCTGAAAGAAGAAAAATCGTTGCTTGATAATGAAAAAAATACCAGTGCTATCTGAGCTAAAAGTCACCGTGCAGCGGCCTGCCCTGGAGCCATTTTTCAGGACCAGGCAGGAGCGTCTTCTGGATATTGATTATGAATTTCTCATTTTCTGGCGATAGTTTTGCATATCCGTCAGCTTTTGCTGAAGTTTTGATTTGAGCGAGAAGTTATCCCCTGACATCTTTAATGCATACTGCAGGTGTCTGATAGCATCATCCAGATTGCCATTCAGGAAGAAGTACTCAGCCCTTGACTGATGCAGGCCGACAATGTCTTCTGCCAGCCCCTGAACTTCCGCCAGCTCAAACCAGATGTCCGGATCGTCCGGACGGAGGCGGCTGAGTTTCTGCAGCTCATCCCGGGCACTGGCATAATCCTGTTGTTGCAGCAGAATTTCTGCCCGGGTGGCCAGCAGCGGGTAGCTTTGTGGGTTGGTACTCAATGCCTGGTCGATGCGTTTAAGACCCTGGCTGGCTTTTCCGGAGGCGGCTTGGACCAGGGACTGAGTCATAATCAGATAAGGGTTATCAGGGTATTGTTGCAGCAGAAGATTCATTTGCTGCTCTGCGACCGTAAAGTTTCGGGTTTTCATGCTGGCCAGCACCAAACCATACCGAGTGGGAGCCAGGCTGGCTGCTGATGTGGCGGTTAATCCGGACTCTAATTCCTTGTTCAGCTGTCTGGCCATTTCATGATGGTTGTTGCTGTTCAGGACGGCGGCACGGACTCGCATGAATTGGTAGTTTTGTGAGCCTTTCATAGTTTTTAACTGCTGGTCTGACATCTGGTCAGCCCGTGCCCGGGAGTCTGCGATACGGTTTTCTGTCACCGGGTGTGTCAGCAGGAATTCTGGAGGACGGCTGCCGTAGCGGCTGGCTTTGTTCATTTGTTCAAAGATTTCAGGCATCGCCTGTGGGTCAAAGCCGGCCCTGGCAAGGGTGGTGATGCCGATGTTATCCGCTTCCCGTTCAAACTGGCGACTGAAACGAAGCCGTGCACTTTGCATTCCAGCCACGGTTGAGGTCAGTGCTGCGGCACCGGCATCTCCCCCTGCGGTGGCCATGATCAGTATGGACCCAAGAATGGCGGCGGCATTGGGGATGCTTTTGTTCCGTGCCTCTTCAACATTGCGGGCGTAGTGACGCTGGCTCAAGTGTGCCAGTTCGTGTGCCAGAACGGCGGCAAACTGGGCTTCGGTTTCGGCATTGAGAAACAGGCCGGTGTTGACGCCAACAATGCCGCCCGGGGCGGCAAAAGCATTCAGGACCGGGCTGTCAATCACCAGCGGGACCAGCCGGTGATCTTGCAGTTGGCTGGCAGCGGCCAGTCGGAAGATAAGGTTTTCCAGGTAGTCTTTCAGTTGCGGGTCAGAAACCATGGGGGTCTGATTGCGCAGGGCTTTTAACCATGACCGTCCGAGCTCATGCTCTTCCTGTTGGGAAATAATACCCGACGTGCTATCACCCAGGCTCGGCAGGTTGAGGTTGCTGCTCATGGTGACGCTGGAGTAGGTCGATAGTACCGCGGTCAGTGCTGTGGCTAATATAAGTACTGACAAAAAGCCCGCTCGTTTCATAGAATATCCATACCCGTGTTTTCTACAGTACACTTTATCACGAATCTGTTTATGGTTGAGTAATATAAGTAGCTGGCCATATGGAATCATATATTTCTGGCTACTTGGGCAGGTGCTATGCGAGGCACAACGGAGGGAGCATAGCCGTAGCTAT
>NZ_JBLYNV010000047.1:0-46282 GCF_049310165.1 Endozoicomonas sp. ALE010
TCAGCAGTGAAATGACCGATCGCCGATGGTAGTGTGGGGTCTCCCCATGTGAGAGTAGGTCATCGCCAGGCACCATTATTTACCTTGAGTAGGCTCAAGGCTGCAAACCCCGATAGAGCAATCTATCGGGGTTTTTGCTTTGTGGAGAAAGATTGTTACGGTTGGATCAACAGCTTCACGTGCCTGAACAAGGCTGCCGAAGTTGCCACCGGTATGGTTCCAGCCTGTCCAGCATTCGATCGACGGCTTCAAGTGCTCTAATAAGGCGACTGAAGTATCCACCAGTATTACCATCTGCCCAGCATTCTTTGCCCTCATCCCGGCAGGATGGAATGTAGTTCTGGCACATGGTGCTGGGCGTTGTATGAAAAGGGGTGATATCTGTATCTAAATACCCCTCGGGATGAAAAATGCGTCCTTTGTATATTCCCTTCATAGCCACAAAACCTTGGAGGTGTTTATCTCCTGTTACAAGGTCAGGTGGAATATCGTCATGTGAATAACAGGCAATAAAACCATTGACGTCATCTTCGTATACCTGGATGACTGGCATCCTGCCACTACCAATTCGTCTTGTTTTGCCCGTTTTCCATGGTTGAACCGTCTCAGCAAAGCTGAAAAAACTAATGCAGAGTAGTGTTGCAATGAATACTTGCAGGTGCGTTTTTATTGGCATGGGTGTGATCCTCAGTAGGTTCTTCAGAGAGTTTGATGCGAGGACAGTACCTTTTGTTCCCTGCAATGGTGATAACAGATCGGTCAGTGGTGCTAACATAATCATTTCGGTTTGGAGTGAATTGCATAGTTATTGAAAATACGCAGCATACACATAATTTTCTTATGGACAGGCAGCGCATTGATGATAAGAAAAGCCAAACCAGACGATTGCGCCCATATCTACAACACCTGTGTTTTGAACAGGTACGGTTACTTTTGAAGTTAATCCTGTGACTTCTGAACATCCCACACTAACAACGTTTCCAATTCATCAGGTCAGGCTTTGTCTCAAGCACTTGTGGTCCTGGCAGATATTTATAGGTATTGGGTAAAATATGAGCTGGGTGTCACTGGCTGAATCAATGGAATGAAACTGGTTCAAAGCTCTGAGGATTATTGGGGAAGTATGAAGCTTTTCGTAACCGGGTTGCTCTGTTTGACGCTCTCCACCTTGGCGGTTGCAGATACAATGTCGAATGGAATCTTTCAGTTAATCAACCAGCGGTTGAGCTATATGCAGGATGTCGCCTTATTCAAAGCCAGGAACCATCGTGTGGTCGAAGATCTGACCAGAGAACAGCAGGTGCTTGAGAAGGCATTGGTCAATGCGCAGCAGGCAGGTTTGCAACCGGACTCTATTGCTGATTTCTTCCAGGCACAGATGGATGCTGCCAAGGCGATTCAATATCGCTATATGGCTGACTGGTTATCTACACATCCTGAACGTAGTGAATATCGGGATTTAGCTTCTGAGGTCAGGCCAAAGATTTTGGCGCTTGGTGATGAAATTGTGGTGAGAATCAGCGAATACCTGAAAGATGGAGGGGCTTTTGACAATAAACAGCAGAAAGACTTTGTCAGAACAGTGAATACCAGGCATCTATCGGAAAACGATAAAAAGAAAATGTTTGACAGCCTTCAGATGATACGTCTAATTAAAAACTAGTGCTTATCAATAACAAGTTCCGTGTAGCCTGTGGATGGATCAAAAGCTCTTGAGAAGCTCAGCTGTGTATAACTGTGAATAATCACCTCAGCAGTACTATCAACGATATTTCCTTCTAGCAGGTGCCCTCCAAAAACATGCCCTTTGGCATCAGCCACAGCCATGTGGATATGCTGATGGTCCGGTGTCAACGTTCCCATGACAGAGACGATTTCAAAAGGGCCCTCAGTAACTAACGTCGTTTCTGCGCCAGCAAAACGAAGGTTTATTCTGGACAGACTGCCAACACAGGATACCAGTGAACCTGCAGAAATCCGGTGCTTGTTAACCAGTTCCTGCACGGCTATTTTCAGGTCAGCGCCTTGGGTAAGGCGATTGGCTATTACGGAAATACTCATTGCTTTATTATATCCCCCGATCTCCCAATCAGCTTATCTTTCTCAGGATTTATGTAAAGCCCCGTTAAACGGGGCTTTGCTTTATACGCAGGCTTTTATGCAGCCTGTTGAGAGTTCACTTGCATGGGTACATTCAACCTGTTCACCAGGAAGTTCAGCAACACGCCATACATAGGCAGGAAGAACAGCATGCTGATGGCCAGCTTGTAGCCGTAATCCACCAGGGCAATTTCCATCCAGTGTGCCGCCATGAAAGGGTCTGATGAACCGGCAAAGGCCAGACTGAAGAAGCTGAGGGTATCAATCAGGTTGCCAGCAATGGTTGAACAGGCCGGAGCTACCCACCACATGGCATTTTGGCGCAAACGGTTGAAAACGGTGATATCCAGAATCTGGCCAACCAGGTATGCCGCAAAGCTGGCAACGGCAATTCTGGCGACAAAGGCATTAAAGCTGGCCAGGCTTGCCAATCCCTGAAAGGTTCCATCCACGAACATGACTGACACCAGGTAGGAGATCAGCAGGGCCGGGAACATGGCGGTAAATATGATCTTCCGGGCCTGCTCAGACCCGTAGATTCTTACGGTCAGGTCTGTGGCCAGGAAAATAAACGGAAAGGTGAATGCTCCCCAGGTGGTGTGCATACCAAAGAATTGAAACGGTATTTGTACCAGATAGTTACTGGCAGTGATGGTCACGATATGAAATATCGATAATAAAAGCAGAATGTTCAGGCCGCGATTGCTGGTTTGCATAGCAAGTCCTTTTTAGTTGAGGTGAGGGAACTCAGGCGCAGTACCAATTTAGTACGTTAGCACCATTAAAAATGAGCGGTATTCTATCGGGATTTACAACGTTGGACCAAGTGATAATTTTTGCAAGCGTATGATGCTGTTTTGATCAGGGCTGACGATGTATCTGGAGCATTTGTATGCGACCAGTCTCTTTGGTATGGGTTTTATGAATCCATGGGCAGCCTGATAAAACTGTGCTATTTTTTCCAACCACATAATAACAACAATGGAGTAGTATCAATGCTGATCTGGTTAAGGAGAGGCTTTTTTCTCCTTGTATCAATATCCCTGCTGATCATTCTTACGGCGTTTGTTCTTCTTCGCCAAAGTCTCCCCATGCTTGAGGGTGAAGTGGAGGCTCCCTTCCTGAATGCTGCGGTTACGATTGAGCGGGATGCCCAGGGTGTTCCCCTGATATCCGGCAGTGATCGTATGGATGTTGCCTTTGCTACCGGTTATCTCCATGCCCAGGAACGATTTTTTCAGATGGATTTGAATCGGCGCAACTCTGCGGGTGAACTGTCTGAACTGGTGGGTGACCTGGCGCTGGATCACGATAAACGTCAGAGAAAACATCGTTTCCGCAAGGTTGCTCAGCAGGCGGTTGAGATCATGAGTGCTGAGCATCAGGCTCTTTTGAATGCCTATACCGATGGTGTCAATCATGGCCTGAAAGATCTTGGACAGAAGCCTTTTGAATATCTGTTGCTGGGTGTGGAGCCTGAGCTCTGGCAAAACGAAGACTCTTTTCTGTCGATCTTCAGCATGTACATGGATCTCAACGATGATGAAGTAAAACTGGATAACCTGAAAGGCTTCCTCAGTCGTGTAACCGTACCTGCTGTTATCGATTTTCTTTCGCCGCTGAAAACCCGCTGGGACTCACCAATGCAGCCCGGTGAGTTGCCGGATGTGCCAACCCCGGGGGCAGAGCTGGTTGACCTGCGCAGCAAAGAGACAGAGCTATATGCCAATCTGGGTGGAACGACGCTGGAAGACAGTCTTATTGGCAGTAACAACTGGGCGGTATCCGGAGAGTTAACGGACCATGGTGGAGCCATCATTCAGGATGATATGCACTTGAGCCATCGGGTACCCACCATCTGGTATCGGGCTTCTTTGAGTTATCCACACCCGGACCAGCCAGAGGACAGGGTTCGTATTACCGGAGTCACATTACCGGGCACACCGTTTATTGTGGTTGGCAGCAATACCCATATCGCCTGGGGCTTTACCAATACCGCTGGTGACTGGGTCGATCTGGTGGAGCTGGATATTGATGATGGCCAGTACATGACCAATGATGGCCCGAAACCCCTTGAACGCTGGACTGAAACCATCCATATCAAAGACCAGGAGCCGGTTGTCGTTGACTATTCAGGCACCCACTGGGGGCCGGTGGTTGATTCGGCCTATGACGATACGCAATATGCCCTGCGCTGGACTGCCCACCGTCCGCAGGCGACCAATGTTAATCTGGTAAGCCTGGAAGTTGCCCGCAATGCAGAACAGGGAATGGCCATTGCCAACCGCAGCGGAATTCCACCCCAGAACTTTACGGTGGGTGACCGTGAAGGCAATATTGGCTGGACCGTTGCCGGACAGATTCCAAACCGTTCCGTTATCGATTCCACTTACCCACTGCCCTGGCAGCAGGCTGATGATAACTGGGGTGGCTGGCTTCCGGATGTGCATTATCCCCGCGTATATAACCCTGCGGATCAACGAGTCTGGACTGCCAATGCCCGTATCGTAAGCGGAGCAGACTACGACAAGATGGGCAACGGAGGTTATGCCCTCGGACCTCGGCAGATACAGATTCGTGATGCGCTGATGGCACTTGAGCGTGCTGATGAACAGGCTTTGCTGGAGATTGCCCTGGATCATCGTGCTCTCTATATGGATAACTGGCGGCGACTGTTGCTGGATACACTCACTGAAGACGTGATGGCGGGGAACCTTTCCCGACAGACGTTTTATCGTTATGTGAACAACTGGTCTGGCAAGGCTGCCACTGACGACGTTGGTTACCGTTTGGTCCGTGAGTATAAAGATGCGCTTAAACTGAAGATCATGTCATCACTGGGGCGCTACTTTCTGTCCCTCTCTCCAGAAGCCAAAGAGGATGTAGAAGATGGCTTTATGCAGAAGTTAAACCATGAAAGCGAGATGATATGGCGTCTTCTGGAAGAACGTCCGCTACATTGGCTGAGTCCTCAGTACGAAAATTGGGATGAGTTGCTGATCGAAACCGTGGATCAGGTGGTGAGTGATCTGGGAGGCGTAGATCAGCTGGGCAATGCCACCTGGGGACAGAGAAATACCGCTGATATCCGCCACCCTTTGAGTGGTGCCATTCCTGTCTTTGGCAGACTGCTGGAGATGCCCGCCGTACCTCTCTCTGGCGATGTCTGGATGCCCAGGGCCCAGCGTGCCGATCAAGGGGTATCTGAGCGGCTGGTGGTGTCTCCCGGGCGTGAAGATGAAGCAATATTTCACATGCCGGGTGGTCAGAGTGGTCACCCGCTCTCTCCTTTCTTTAGCGCAGGTTATATGGACTGGGTGGAAGGGAAGGCCAGTCCGTTCTTACCGGGTGATGCAAAATATACCCTGACCCTGACGCCTTAAATAACCTTAAGTTTGTCCTGATAACGGTCTTCCCTATGAAGTGAAAGACCCATCAGGGCAAAGCTGGCAAATTAGATGGATGTCAATTTTGCTGAGGGAAAAATGAAGAGAGGGTAGCACCGCCACAGTGTGGCGGTGCTGATGTATCAGTCTTTTATCATCAGTTGCTGGCGATCACCTGCTCCCGGGGAGCATAGGTTTTCTGAACATACTCTTCGATCAGTTTCTTATAGTCTTCAGCGATGTTCTCACCTTTCAATGTGGTGAATTTCTCGCCATCAACAAATACCGGGGCTGAAGGTGCCTCACCGGTACCGGGCAGACTGATACCAATGTTGGCATGCTTGCTTTCCCCCGGACCATTAACCACACAGCCCATCACGGCAACTTTCATATTCTCCACACCGACATACTGGTGGCGCCAGTTCACCATTTTACTGCGCAGGAAACCGTCCACTTCATCGGTCAGAACCCGGAAGAACGTACTGGTGGTACGACCACAGCCAGGACAGGCAGTCACTTCCGGAGCAAAACTGCGAACGTCCAGGGCCTGAAGGATCTGCTGGGAGACAATGACTTCTTTATCGCGGGAGGCTCCGGGCTCTGGCGTCAGGGAAGTGCGGATAGTGTTGCCAATACCATGCTGCAGAAGAATGCCCATGGCGACACTGGATGCCACAATGCCCTTGCTGCCCATCCCGGCTTCGGTCAACCCAAGGTGCAGGGCGTACTCACAGCGATCAGCCAGCATCTGGTAGACGCTGATCAGATCCTGTACCCGGGAGACTTTACAGGAGATAACGATTTTGTTGGCACCGAGACCACGCTTAACCGCAGCATCGGCACTGGTCAGGGAAGACAGGACCAATGCTTCATGGAGGATTTCCTGGGAAGACTTCGGGTTGGCGGATCGGGCATTTTCATCCATCAGCTGGGTAGAAAGCTCTTTGTCGAGGCTGCCCCAGTTAACGCCGATGCGTACTGGTTTATCGTATTTGATGGCAACATCAATCATGGCATTAAAGCGGTCATCCTTCTTATCGCCAAAGCCGACATTACCGGGGTTAATTCTGTACTTGTGCAGCAGCCTGGCGGTTTCATCGTACTTGGTCAGCAGGAGGTGACCGTTGTAATGGAAGTCCCCGACAATGGGTACATTGCAGTTGTGTTTGGCCAGCCCTTCGTAGATTGCCGGAATAGCGGCCGCTGCTTCCTCTGAATTCACCGTTACGCGAACAATTTCAGAGCCTGCATCCGCCAGCAGGCGAATCTGGTCAATGGTTTTCTGGACATCCGCAGTATCGGTGTCCGTCATTGACTGAACCACAATGGGAGCATCACCGCCAATGGTGACGTGTCCAACCTGAACAGCATGGGTTTTATGACGCCTGTCCATAAACGTTGTTCTCCAAATAATAAAAATTAGAACTAATCAGTGTATCAGAACCTGAAGACTTTTCCTGAGAGGAAAACCGAAGCACCCTGTCATGGTTGCCCTTGCTCTCTCTGGGCAATAATCCTGGACTCCTGCAGGTTAAGACTGAGGGAGGCCATCTCCTGAGATGAGAGCATACGTGCAGGCTGGTCTTCCAGCAGACTGTAAATCACGCGATAAGCCATAACATTCTGGACGTACTTACGAGTTTCATCGTAGGGAATGGTCTCAATCCAGATGTCCAGTGGCAGATGCCCTCTCTGCTTCAGCCAGCGTTTCACCGGAGTACTCCCGGCATTGTAAGCCGCTGTTGCCAGAATTCGGCTGTCTTCAAACCGTTTGGACAACCAGGCAAGGTGAGTAGTTCCAAGGGCGATGTTAATTTCTGGTTTAAACAGTTCTGACTTCTTTCTATAGGGTATTCCGGCCTGTTTAGCCGCCTGTTTCGCGGTTGTCGGCATCAACTGCATTAACCCCATGGCACCAGCGCTGGAGCGCGCCATGGGATGGAACGCACTTTCCTGGCGGGCAATGGCCAGAACCCACGGATAATCCAGTTTACGTTTTTCTGCCTGCGCACTGAAAATATCAGCGTCCGGTGTCGGAAAGCGGAGGCTAAGGTCGTCCCAGAGCGTTGCCCGGGCAGCCGCCATAATCGCCTGATGGTGCCATTCCCATTGATGGGCGAGATAGGGAATTAACTGTTGCTGGGTTTTATCCAGACTCGGGGTTATCCGGTTCAGCTCCATCTGGGCGTTATAAAAGCGCTTATGGTGCAGCCACTCACGAATACGTTTAAAGCCCGGGTAATATTGCTTGAGTCTGTGCAGATCCTGCTGGTGAATGGCTTTTTGCTGGTGGTTCAGTTGAAAGGGTTGTCCTTTAAGATCTGCCACCAGAAAAGCGTAAAAGTTCCGTTCCTGGCCCAGTGCGCTCAGTGTCGGTGTTTGCAACAGCGTGGGTTTGCTCGGCAGAGGCATCCCGACCAGCTGATAGCTTGCCTCCTGAAACTTGAGCAGGGCGACTTCGTTCCAATAGCGCCAGCGGCTGCTGTTTCTGATAGCCGCTGGCAGATGCTCTAACAGTATCAGGACTCTTTCCCAGTCCTGGTCAGCCAGCGCCAGTCTGATTCGCCACTCGGTGACCTTTTGATAATGAAAATCGGGATCAATGCTGGCAATAATTTCTTCGGCGTTGTCCACAAAGTTCTTGGCCGCTTTCATGGCGATCCGCTGGTCGACAGCGGATCGCTGCTTCGGGGAAAAAGGATAGCGGTTGCGCATTGTCAGCCAGGTGCTGACGGCAAGGTCCAGATCTTTGGTAATCAGTTTTTTGATGCCATGAAGCATAATGATCCGCTGATGTTCCAGGTCACCATTAAAGCGGGCGGTATGAAGCAGTTCAGGATGTTTGTTGACTTCCCAGAACAGCTCTGTCGATACCTTGAAAGACGTATCTTTAATGGACTTATTCAGGTAGCGGGCAAGGGACAGGTTGTTTTGCTCGGCAGCCATCCAAAAGCGGGCAATAATCAGGCTTTGAGTGAGTTCGCCAGAGGCTTTCCAGCTGTCGAATAACGGATCGCAGGCCTTGTGTTGTGACTGGCCTTTCAGCCAGAGACTTTTTGCCTCCAGCCAGGCCTGTTCGGTCTGCCCCAGTGCGTGCAGGGCTACGCCTTTCAGGCACTGATAGCGGCCGCCATCATCCTGCTGATAGGCAGCAAGATAGGATTGCCAGCGCTGGTTACTGGCCAGATGCCTCAGCCATTTGTACTGGAGCTGGCTGGTTTGCGGTAAATCGGGGTATTGGCTGGCAAACTGGTCAATATCGCTCTGGTTGATGCGATCAAGATCGTTGGTGAGGCTGAGGTACTCAAGGTAGGGAGCCAGAGGGTAATCACTGAGTTCTGATCGATAACTCTCGTAAAGTTTATGGTCCCCTGTCTTCAGTGCTTTTTCAACGCGCGTGAACAGCATCTGCTGCCGTTCTGACTCGTTAGCCAGGCTGTATGTGGGGAGCAGAAGTGATGTGGCCAATGAAAAAAAGAGTAAGCAATGAGATAACTTGTTCAACATAACAAAAGCTTCAATCTCTATGATCCCTGTTAGTGACTGCGTAAAACGTCCTGTTTTACTGTTGGTGTGATAAAAGCGCTGGCCGTGAGTCGCTCACCCTGCGAAAGCATTGACGAAAGTTTGGTGAAGCTCTCATGGCAACTCATCATACATTGTTATATTTTGTCAGCCTGTAACAGTCAATCGGCAGATTGATAACAGGGTGTAGCGCTTGCGCGTAAAGTAGAGCTTTCCCGCCGCATGGGATGTTTTTTATCATCTTTACTATTGACAGAAATATTCTAAAAAGATGCATGAGGTGCAGTGATTATGGCAAAAGAGACGACTGTACGGGCACGAATTGATGAGTCATTAAAGCAGGAGGCCGAAGACATTCTGCGCCAACTCGGGCTGACCACTTCCCAGGCCATTAATCTCTATTTCAGTCAGATTGTGTTGCAGCGAGGTATGCCTTTTGACGTTCGTCTGCCAGAAGAGGCCGAAAGCAAATAATGATTCGTTTGTGTTCTATCGATGAGCTTCAGGATCCTGGTAGCAAAGGCTTCCGTAATGAGCGTGGCCATATCTTTGCCGTACGCAAAGGTGATCAGGTATACGTCTACGAAAACAGTTGCCCGCATTTTGGGATTAATCTTGAATGGCAGCCGGACCAGTTTCTGGATTCAGAGAAACGGCTGATTCAGTGCGCTACCCACGGTGCCCAGTTTCTGATTGAGACGGGGGAGTGTATTGCCGGGCCTTGTCCGGGGGATATGCTGACTGCCCTGGAGTGTGAAGTCATTGAGGGTGTTGTCTACCTGAAATAATACCCACATTTCTACAGGTCCTGCCCGCCCCCTGCTACCCGTCAAGCAGGAACTGCTTATCCTTCTGCGGGCAGCAGGCGGTACAAACTGCTGGATAATCCCACGCCACCTGAGTTGAAGATCGGCAGCTACTCTTTCCAATTGTATTTGGTTATCCGCGACATCTTATACCTACGGGGACCCACTTGCTCTACCATCTTTTCAATAACTTCAGCCTTATGAAGATAGGGTTTACACTGCGGCATGCTCATTGCACCCTGATTCTTCAAGAATTCCGCATGACATTCTGCTTCGGACTTATAAATCATTAACTCTTTTGGAAGATCAGCCCAGGGTTGTAAATAACTGTATGCAAGAACGCCAGCGTTCGTTGCCAGTGTCGCCAGTGTTCTGGTCGATATGTTTCTGCCTTCCCGGATGCATTGCAACAGACTTAAGCCGGTACCCACGGTACCAGAAAGAGCCATAACAGCCCGGGTTCGCCACTTGGTCAGATTGGAGGAGTCAGCTACACCAGTATTGAGACTGACGGCAGCTGTCAGACCAATCCCAGCCAAACCAGTTGCCATATTACCAATATTCATGATTTCTCCAATTTTGGTTAATAATGCCTGGTCGAACATTCAAACATAGTAAAAAGTTCCCTGACCCAAATGTTTCATGCATCAATCCTGTTGGCGATGGGCGAACTGCTGGCTGAAGCCCTGATTCGCTGATGCTGGTGATATGGAACTGTCCTGAAATAACTTACACATCCAGTGCAGAAAAGTACGAATACCCATAAAACCACACCCTTGGTTTCCATGATGGACCGTGGGAACCAAGGGGCTGTGTATGTATAACAGAGGCAGGTTGCACTAATTCCGCCAAAAACGAAACATGTCACCCATCTCTGTCGGTTTAGTACTATGGTGAATGCGTCGGCATTTTGGCATGCTCATTGTGCTATCAGCAAAGAATTCACGAACGCACTCTGTTTCGGACGATACTTCATAGGAGCCAGCACAAGGTTGCAGGCAACTGTAAGCAAGAACGCCAGCGTTTGTTGCCAGTGTTGCCACTGTTCTGGGGGATATGTTTCTACCTTCCTGGCAGCATTTCACCAGACTTAAGGTGGTTCCTACGGTACTGGCTAAAGTCATGATGGCCCGGGCTTGCCATCTGGCCAGATACCCTGTATCAGTATTCAGGCTGGCGGCAGCCGTCAGACCAACCCCTGCCAAACCTGTTGCCATATTGCCAATATTCATGATCTCTCCAATTTCGGTTAACGACATCTGATCGGACACACAAACATATTGAAAGTTCCTTAGCCCAAATGTTTTATGCATCAATGCTCCTGATCAATTATCTATCACCCTCTCTGTGTCACACTGATGGAAAATGATTAGAAGAGATGGACCATGAATTTAGACCATAACCTGCTGGTTTCTGATGTCATGCGCAACAGTGTTGCCGGACAGATCGAAGCGCTCAAATCACTGGAAGACAGAATCAATGGTAGCTTTACAGCTGCCCTGGAGCTGTTGGCCGAGTGTCGTGGACGCGCCATCCTGTTTGGTATGAAGCAGTCTGGCCTGGTGGGGCAGAAAATCGCTGCAACACTTGATGCCACAGGCTTGTCTACGCACATACTAAATGCCGCTGAAACCTGGGAAGACAATCTGAGTATGATTGGCCCCGGTGATGTTATTATCATGTTGTCGTACAGTGGCAGGACTGGGGAGCTGCTACGGCTTTATCCGGCAATCCGGCAAATGGGTAACAAAGTGATTGCCATTACCGGTGATCCGGCGGGGCCGGTTGCGGAGCAGGCGGATATCGTGCTGGATGCCAGTGTGGTTGAGAGTCGTGAAGACCGGGAGCCAGCCCCCACGACCTATACTACGGTTCTGCTGGCTATTGGTGACCTGTTGGCTGAAACCCTGATTCGTCGACGTCTGTTCAGTTCCCCCGAAGCGCAGCAAAGTGACCAGAATGTGGTGGGGCTGCTAACCAGTGACAGCATTTAAAACATTATGGATAAAATTGACCGCAACATATTACGGGAGTTGCAGGAGGATACGACTCCCTCGTTGGCTGAGCTGGCTGAAAAAGATATTCAGTCATTTGATTGCTTCTATAAGGCGCTGGTCAACACCGTGGAGGGATTGACCGATGTAACCTCCAGTTTTGCCATGGAACAGATGAAGTTCACCACTGCGCCTCCTCTGTGAAGGGAGCAGTAAGGCCCCCACCATTACAATCTTCGCAGAGATCAGAACCGGCAGGCGTTCACAGAGACGAGTTTACCAATCTCTAATACAGCATCGTCATAATGCAGGTTTGAATCATAAATCATGTTATCCAGTTGTACACGGTAATAGCCGTTGCTCTGCTTAAAGAGACGGCAATGTGGCTGTTTCAAATCACTGGCTACATTGACCCTCAGGTTGTAATAGCCCCGACCAAAAAGTTCAACGAAGCTAATGAATCTGTTGTCCCCGGGCTTGAGCTGGATGGTATAGGTGGAATGGGCCACGGAATCTTCATAGCTGGGCGGTAAATCATTATGGTAAGCAGGTGCAGCAAGTTCAAAAGCCCCGGCTGACAGTACAGTAGTACAAAGTATCAGGGAAGATAGCCTGAACAGTAAGTGGATGAGTTTCATGGAATCAGTCCTTGTAAATTATTCAAATAGTAAGAATTAAAGGGTTTTCTCTAACTTCAGACTGATAAATTGGAAAATAGTTCCTCATTGAGACATAAAGAGAATGTATGCAAAACCGAAATGGTTTTCCGAGCCATTCAGGTTCTTAATATCAGTAATTTAATCAATAGGTTATAGCATCCTACACCCTGGCCCTGTGATGAAGGGCCGGGTCAGGACTTTTTAAGCTGTGCCCATGGACATCAAAATGTACAGGAGTTCACCGATACGAGTTTGCCAATCAGTAAAATGGCATCATCGTAACTGAGATTGGACTGATAAATGGTGTTGTCCAGTAATACCCGATAATTATCAGCGTAGTCATGCTGCCTTAACAGGCGGCAATGAGGGATTCGTTCAGCTATGTCGTTATGGTAAAAAGGATACCGCATGGTTGGCCTGGTTCTATTAACCCTGTTAGTAGTAGCCACTTTGATTCTTATCGACGTATAGCCCTCACTGGAAAGACGAAAGATTTCACTCATATTGATTTCCCTGTCATCACCCGGTTTCAGGTGAATCGTATAGGTAGTGGCATCTTCATAGCTTGGCGGCATATCCAGATACTGGGCGGCGATTGAGAGCTGTGCAATTGAACACAGTGATAGCGTCACTATAAATGTCAGTAAACGTTTCATGGGTAGCAGACCATTTATTAAATGAGATTGAATCAGCGGCCACCACAGCCGGGAATAGAATCCCGTATCACAGTTCAATTGAATTTTTATGCTGCAGCAGGAACGCCGTTAGAAAAGTAGACCATCTGGGGAGGATTTGTTTATTTGTTTCGGTTGATAGGTTTCCCAGGTTGATTGTCAGTATGACTTGCTGCCTTGTAAGGGCAGCGGGACGAGGGACGAGCTATATTAAGGAATTTTGTTAATCGGATATAGCCGTGAATTCGTCACTCTCTGTAAATGCTCTGACCAGGCGATCGATGAATGGAGGTGGCAAGCGACCTCCTGATTCTCCAGTTTATTCATCCATTCGGGCTATCGCAGTTCGCAAGCATTTATCCGGTTGTGCTAATGAGTCGCCCAAAAAAGACATTGATCTAACCCTGTTGGGTAAGAGGAAGGTTGATACTGCAGAGATCAGCCTGTCTGAGAAGCTGGGTGCCATTCCTGTTATCCGGGTGGGGCTTGCGGAGAGTCCCGGCCAGGGAGACCATACGGCTGCATTCAGTATTATCGAAGGGCTGGCTCATCTTGGCTTTAAAGGCAGGGTTGAGCTGGTTCTGAAGTTTAATGGGGAGGATGAATGGCAGCGGATGAAGGATAAGCTCCGGTTATTCATGCCAGAATTTAACCCCGGGAATGATGGCGTACAGACTTTGCATTATTCTGGCCTGGTGTGTGAGTGTATTCCTTTTAAACAGTTGGTGGATCATTGCACTATTAACCACAGACCTTTGGAGCAACCCCTCGGTTTCTGGGCCATGAACGGTAACCGCTCATGGTTGGTGTCAAAAGTGGCGATTGTTATTCCGCCCTTCAAATGGAGCAACACGACGCCCAGAATTGAGCGGTGCAATGGCATGCATCAGAACCTGGACCTTCCGGCGCTGGCAAACTATCAGACCGCTTATTTACTGCAAAAACCGGATATCCCGGCGCTAATGAAGAACGACTCAAGAGCCGCCAGCCTGATAAAAATCCTGAGAGAGACGGAAGCCGGTAGAATTCATTTGCTGCCACTTTATGGTATTCACCATCATGCCCTGGAGCCTGCCCATGACGTGATTATCAGAAGATTGCTGTCAGGGGTCGTGAAAAGTCATACATCAGAGTTGGAGAAAACGGTGGTTTTGGTATTGAGTCCACTGGCAAGCCTTGAACGGCTCCGGGTATTACAAAAATCGTTGCAGGTGCCATTTTATGATTTGCAGAACAGGGAATGGGAGAACTCTGTTCATGAACCTGTCGAGCTTCTGTATTGTGGCCCGGTACCCAAACCATTATTTGAATGGATCAGCTGTGTTGATCGCCCCCTGATTCAGGAAGGGGCTAACAGCGCTACGTTTATGAATCTGCTGGGCAAGGCTTATCTGCCTTTGCGGCCAGATGGCGATACCCCGCTGCCTGAGCTGCCTGGCTCACCTCCAGCCAAACAGCAGTACGCCTCTGCCATGCAGCATCCTGTTGCCAGTGTTGAGCGAGCAAGAATTGAGCAGCTTGGCAGAGGCCTCACCCACGATTTGCAGGCATACAACTACTATTCTGTGGCGTTGGACCTGTGTAAAAAGCTAAAGCCATTGTTATCCCCGATAGCAACTCAGGATTTGGTGTCCGGGTTTGCAGGAATGGTTGGTGCCAATCACTTTGCTGAATCACACTTTCGTCCATGTCTCCTGGAAGCGATCACCTATAGCAGTGGGTTATTGAGCGAAGACCAGCAGGAATGGCTGTCATGCCTCTCTCTGGCCAATAGCCTGTTACCCGGGGCGATTCCTGAAACCCTTAAGGTAAAACTCATAGAGCGTGGCAAAGCGCTACGAAGAAACCACGTGAATTTAGAAAAGCTGATAGCTTATCGTACTTCAGGTTTAAATATGCCCGACCTCAGATCACAGCTTGCCCCCCTGTCTTTCAGACGTTTTGACGTTTTCAGGGCAATGACTGTGGAGTGTCCTGTGAGTACGGAAGATGCTGGACGCGATATAGACGTGAATGAATTGGTTGGTGATATTTGTGATAATTTTTCACTCTTGATTCCCACTTTATTTCATATCCTCAGGGCGGATTTTTCCGATGATGCCCTACTGGCGTCATTGTTCAGGGATGGGGACGGCCAGCAAAGTCTGCTGGATAAAATTATTGGGCAATTGTTTTATGGAAACATGACTTATGATGCAGAGATAAGATCGCTTCTTGAGCCAAAGGCAGGCAGTCCTGATGATGACCTGGCGTTGTTTTTGCGCGGTGAGTTTGGAGGGACTTTCTTCCAACAGGTGCGTGAACTGATGATGGAATCCAAAAATAATGCAATTTATTGCGGCCTGGCCAAGTTGACCGGAAAAGACTGGGATCTGATATTATCCGAAGGTATTTCTACAAATTCAGTCAGTTCTGATCAACTTTAGATGTTGATTTAATAAAGAACCACTGATTGCTTTTTGTAATTTTTTTATGTTCTCTTTTAACTGCTTATGCATCAGCGGATACTTCATCATCGGGCTCCTGAACTTTAACCGCAGCGGGAAGTTCCAGAAACAAATTTTTGTATTCCTTATGATTTTTAATCTGATTTAATAATTATCTAGAGAATTAGACTCTTAAAATCGAGAATGGTTCAATGAAACCAATAAAGACCAAGGTCAAGCAGTCTTTGCTGATTGGGCAGGATAAAGCGATGGATCTTGCCAGGTCAGCAGCCAGTTCCCTGGAAAATGGCGTCGACCGGCTGCTTAACCGGCGCATGACACTGGGGGTGACCGGCTTCAGTGGCAGTGGCAAAACCACCCTGATCACCAGTCTTATTCATCAGTTACAGCACTATCCTGATGCCCTTCTGGCTGCCTTCCCCCCGGTTCTGCAGGATCGCTTATTGGGGGTAAAACTGTCCGCTCTGAATGGTGTCATACTGTTTCCTTATCAGCGGGGCATTGACGCTTTATCAAGAGGGCGGTGGCCGGAAGCTACAAGGGATGAGTCTGGCTGCCTGCTGGAGATCAAGTTCCGTCAGCCACCCGGGTTATTGCGCCGGGGAAAACCGGGGATCAGTCGTCTTTATCTGGAGATTCGTGACTATCCGGGGGAGTGGCTGCTGGATCTGCCGCTACTGGCCATGGATTACCGTGCCTGGTGTGGGCAATGTCACGCCCTATTTGACAGTGCCATGCGCCGGTCTATTGGCCGGAGTTTTATCGAAAAGCTGAAGTCCATTAATCCTCTGGAGACCATTTCCGAGCTGGAACTGCAAGTACTGTGGCAGGAACAACTGACCTTTCTCAAGGCTTGTCAGCAGGCGGGCTTGACCATGATTCAACCCGGGCGCTGGCTGCATGCCGCACCTTCAGGTGATGAGAGTAAACTGCCGTTTATCCCCCTGCTTGCCATCACTGGCTGTTCAGAAGATCAGTTGGAGGAAGCGGTGGAGGACTCTTTATTCAAAGTGTGTGAAAGGCATTATCAGCGTTACCTGGAAACCCGGGTCAAACCCTTCTATCAAAATACTTTTCAGAAGGTGGATCGACAGCTGGTGCTGGTGGATGTGCTCAAGTCGTTGAACCGTGGCCAGGAAGCGTTTGATGATCTTCGCTTCTCGTTGACTCAGGTACTGCAAAGTTTTGATTATGGGCGCAACAGCCTGCTCAGACGATTAATTCAGCCACGCATTGACCGGGTCGTTTTTGCCGCCAGTAAAATTGATCAGGTGCTGCCTGACCAGCATGAAGCCGTGAGAGGGTTGATGGCAAACCTGGTTCAGGAGGCCAGGCGCAGAGCGGCGTTTAATGCGACGGATGTCCGCTGTGAAGCGGTTGCCGCCGTGCGCTCAACGACATATATCGATTACCAGGGGCACCAGGCTCTGCAGGGGATGACGGAGCAGGGGCCGGGAGTGCTGCTGCACCCGGATATTCCGGAACAGATTCCGGCACTGGATGACTGGCAGGCTCTGGGCCAGTGGCAATTGCGCCGGTTGATGCCGCCCGGCGGGCTGCAGCTGGTCGCAGGTGGCCGATTACCCCATATCCGTCTGGATAGCATTCTTAATGATCTGCTGGGAGACCGGTTTTCATGACCCGACATCACGATCCATACTTTATCCCTTTGGAACCAGAGCAACCCCTGCAGACTCCGGAGTCCATCAGTGATGGTTTCCGGGATCCGGTATTGCAGGGACCTGAACTGGCGGCCAAACCACTGCGCTTTATCCGGTCGGCATGTTACGGGCTGCTGACCCTGCTGTTGATATTGGTGCTTTGGCAAACGGTGGAACTGGGCCTTTTTCTCTATCAACTGCATTGGTCTTTGGCCTTAGTGTTTGCCTTGCTTTTTCTGGCCCTGGCGGTCACTGTCGTTAAAGCCGTGGTGGAGTTTTTCCTGTATCAACGGGACTTTCGACAGATCACCGAACTACAGGCGCAGGCTGCACAGTTTCGAGACCAGAGAACGACCGTATTAACCAGCCAATGGGCCGGGCAGTTGAGTAAGCTCTATCAGGGTAAGCCCCAGCAAATGCTGCTGGAACAAGTGTGGTCTGAGATGCCGGATTACAGTGATGACAGCGAGCTGCTGGCTTACCTGGATAGCCATTTTTTCCAGACCCTGGACCAGCGGGCACTTGCCTGTATTTCACAACATAGCCAGCAAGTTGCTTTGATGGTGGCTCTCAGCCCATTTGCCGCCGTTGATATGCTGCTGTCGGTCTGGCGCAGTATCCGGATGCTCGATGAGATCTGTCAGGTATACGGTGTCAGGCCTTCATTGCCTGCCCGTAGCCACCTGTTAACCATGGTTCTGGAACAGATGGCGCTGGCTGGTGCGACAGAACTGCTGTCTGATCAGCTATCAGACTTTACTTCCAACCGGTTGCTGGGCGTGGTCAGCTCTCAGGCCGCCAGCGGGGTTGGTGTCGGTATCTATTCCGCCCGCATGGGGCTCAGGGCCATGGCGCTCTGTCGTCCAATTCCTTATGCTGATGGTCAGAAACCCGGCATTGGTCGTTTAGCCAGCAGTATTCTCACTGCCATGGACGCCCGGTTTCGGACTATGGCAGATCCCGGAAAAAAAGCAGAATAGTCTTATTCCCGCCTCATTGAAGGAGCACCTGCTGCGACAGGTTGCTCCTTAATCGCTATTCCCATTGACGTTGGCATTTTCACTGAGAAACTGACTCTGATTAGTGGACTCTTACCGTCTAATAAAGAATAAAAAGCAATCAAAACTATGGATAAATACAATCAAAGGGTATTATTTATTCAATATCATGATTTCGATAAACACATAAAGAGCTGTTAGTTATTAATTGATAGGATGCTGCTTTTAACTGGCATTTCCGGGGGAGTCTCAAAAGGCATGGGCCGACCAGCAACAGCAAAGATAAACCTTGATGCACTGCGTCATAATTATCGTATTATCCAACAACTGTCTGCCAGGGGCACTGGTAATGGTCAGGTGATGGCGGTGGTCAAGGCGGACGCCTATGGCCATGGTGCAACAGCCTGTGCAACCGCGCTGGCGGATATTGCCAGCGGGTTTGCCGTTGCCTTTATTGAGGAAGCCCTGGAACTTCGTGCTGCTGGCATCAAACAACCCATACTGCTGCTGGAAGGTTTCTTTGAACCTTCAGAACTGGAAATGATTGACCAGTATCGTCTGGATACGGTGATCCATCATCAGTATCAGATTGATGCATTAGTCGCCCACCGTCCCAAACATCCGGTAAGGCTGTGGCTGAAGATGGATTCCGGTATGGGGCGGGTCGGTTTTGCCCCTGATGAGTACCGCACAGTCTGGGAGCAACTCAATGATCTCCCTTATGTCAAAGACATTGTGTTGATGAGTCACTTTGCCTGTGCCGACGAGCCGGACAGTGATCATGCACAACAGCAGCTGACAACGTTCAATACTTACACCCATGGCCTGCCTGGTGAGCGCAGTTTCTGTAACTCTGCCGGGCTGGTTGCCCTGAAAGAAGTGCAGAGCGAATGGAATCGTCCTGGTCTGCTGCTGTATGGGGTTTCTCCATTTGCACAAATTCATGATATACAGCAAACAATAAAACCGGTGATGGAGCTGAGTTCAGCCATCATCAGCATCAAAACCATTCCTGCCGGGAGTTCCGTGGGTTATGGCAGTCAGTGGATCGCCCGGAGAACCACCCGGATTGGTGTGGTGGCTATCGGCTATGCAGATGGTTACCCCCGCCATGCCGCCAATGGCACACCGCTGTATATTAATGGCTGCCGTGTACCGCTGGTGGGCAGAATATCCATGGACATGCTGACGGTGGACTTAACCGATTTGCCCGATGTGCAGATA
This sequence comes from Endozoicomonas sp. ALE010, assembly GCF_049310165.1. NCBI lineage: Bacteria > Pseudomonadati > Pseudomonadota > Gammaproteobacteria > Oceanospirillales > Endozoicomonadaceae > Endozoicomonas > Endozoicomonas sp. ALE010. Next base: position 19,475 of record NZ_JBLYNV010000047.1, read on the forward strand.
GGGGACCGTGCCATCCTGTGGGGAGATGACTTGCCCATTAATGAGGTGGCAAAAGGTGCAGGTACTATTCCTTATCAGCTGCTTTGCAATTTGAACCGTGTTCCTGTGCAATATCACGGCATTCTCATCCCTGAGCAACTGGATTTTGATCAAATGGAGATCTGATACCAATGCTATTTGCAAATCTCTGAAGCGGAACTTTTTCCCAAACCTATGCTCTAAAGGAAGGGGAAAAAGTAAAGGCACAATCATGAACGCTGCAAATGCTATTGTTGATCGTTTTGTCAGTTTTTCCGATTATCAAAGGTCAAGTGAATTTGTAAAAAATCCAACAGCCAATATATTCAGTCCGTTACGAAAGGTAAGTTCAGAGCCTGCAAGAAATAATTATTTACCATTGAGTCACGACTTAAAATTTGAAATTGCCAGATATCTTAATTTGAAGGACTTTGTCGCCTTTAGCTCAATCAATGTTGATAATTATTTTTCGCTTAGATCGGACGACCTTTTGGTAAGAAGAGTTCTTGAAAATGAACCGCTGGTAGTATTGTTTGAAAGACTCAATGATTTGAAACAAAAAGCCCGACAATATCCCTTCGAAATTAATGGGCCAATTGAATTGGATGAGAATTATGACGCGATAATACCGCCTGTGGCCATATCTCCCGGGCCTGCACGACTTCTCTTAAAGAAGGATCCTGTAAACTATAAATATCAATCCGCTAATTTTGTTAAATTATTTCAATGTCTATGTACGCTTGCCAATGATGATTCAACGGATGTCTTTTTTAGAGCACATATGTGTTCGTTAACGATAGATATTAATAACAGAATGAGTTTGAAATACGGTGAAAATACTGAACGTGCTGCACTGCTTGCGTTATATTTTATAGAGATTGCATCACAAGTAAACCAACTGATAAATATTGAAGAAAAAGATAAGAAGCTACATACATTAGCCAATATGATTGAAAGCAATGAACTTATAAGATGGAAGCTAAGTAAAGTTTATTATTTTAAATCAGTATTAAAAAATAAAAACGAGTTCGATTGGGACAAGTTTATTGATTCTCTGCGACTAAAGAAGAATAAAAAACTGGAATTTTTCGATCTTTAGGCTGTCCACGATCTACTTTTCATGGTATCCAGCAAAAAATAAAACCGGTGATGAAGTGGGGGTTTGACTCAGGATTTTCATTGATCAATCCTAAGCGGAACTTTTTCCCAATCTGATGATCAAATGAATATGGAATTGCAGAAATGTAGGCATAATGATGAATTCTGAAAATGCCATTGTTAATAGTTTTGCTAATATTTCTGATTATCATAGGTCAAGTGAATTTGTAAAAAATCCAACAGCCAATATATTCACCCCGTTACGAAAGGTGACTTCAGAGCCTGCAGAAAATAATTATTTTCCATTATTCCAGGAATTAAGATTTAAAATTACCCAACACCTTAATTTGAAGGACTTTCTCGCCTTTAGCTCAATTAATGTGGATAATTACCTTTCTCTTAGATCAGACGATCTTTTAGTAAAAATGGCTTTTAAAAATAAACCAAAAGTAAGAATGCTTGAAAGGCTTGAGGATTTAAAAAAAAGAGCAGAAAAATACCCTTTTGATATTGATGAAGAAATTAAAACGGATCAGTCTCTGAATGTAATTATACCGTCTATTGCCCTATCTCCCGGTCCGGCAAGACTTATCATGAATGATATTTTTGGCATTAATGACTATCAACCATACGATTTTGTTAAATTATTTCAACAACTATGCATGCTCGCCAAGGGTGATTCATCGGTAACTGAGCACAAACGACCGGAAGATTCTACAGATGATCCTCTGCAGCCTGATAGAATTGCTGAAATGACGACAGAAATTGAGTTTTTGTCAGTCAACAATGAGCAGTTAGATTCTACATGCAATCCTCTACAGCCCGGTGAAATTGCTGAAGTGATGACAGAAACTGAGGTTTTACCAGTCAAAAATGTGCAGTTAGATCCAGCGGATGTCTTGTTTACAGCACATATTTGTTCATTAACGATAGATATTAATAACAGAATGAGTTTAAAAGGTGAGAAATATGCCACAACATTTGCTTTGTCTTTTTTAAACATTGCATTACAGGTTAAGCAAGTAATAAAAACTGAAGATAAAACTGAAAAGGTGGATTCATTAGCCAATATGATTGAAAATAATAGAATTCACCTGGGCAGAATGAGAAAGGCACATTTTAATAAAGCATTAATTAAAGATGAGTTCGATTGGGACACATTTATTAATGGTCTGACTAAATAGTGAACCAATTCGGAACTTTTCGATCTAAAGGCTGTCCACGCTCTGCTTTTTGCAAAAAGTCAGATGACCAATTCTCAAGACTGGCTATGCCTGTCACGGGAACTTACTGGTGAAATCACGAGGTGACCGGTCAGTGAACGGTGTTTCCGGAGGTATCGTATATCCACAGGCTGCTCAACCCAACGGGGCCAATGAAGCTGCGGCTACCCTGGCTGTGAGAGTGTCTGCATTTGGACGGCGTTGTTGTCTGAATTCTACTGTCGGGTTATTGGGTGGGTATGTTCTGCTGGTTGGCGGTGGTGTGGGCGGTGGTTTTCTCTATTCCCACTCCCGGGGGCTGAAGGTGAATGAGGTTGATACACAAGTTAATGTCACCTACGGTGCCCTGACCGGTTTAATGGTATATGCCGCAGGGGTGTGTTGTGCATTTGCCTGTAAAAAGGCTATCGGTGCAAGGGCTGTTGAGTTGGTTCAGGAACCTTTACCGATGACGGATCAAAATGGCTCACACAGCCGCTAAACCCGGATATTTCAAAAACATAGTTGAGATATGAAGACACCATCCTGGAGTCGCGTGAGAGAAAATGCCTGCTAATTTTGGAACTATATTACCGATTTTCAGTCTAATTCGATTATTGGATCTACAGTTGCTTTTATTTGATTGCACAAATAAATATCAATTACACGATAATTTAAGGAGACTGAAATGGATGATGCCATTGGAAAATTCTGTGGTCAGGTAGTGATGTACGGTTCTCTTGAGCTGAAGAAATGTGGAATCAATGAAGAATTGAAACAAGCGGTCTTTGGGCGAGCGGTTCGTAAAACTGATAATGATTGCCTGCTTAAACAACTGGAAAAGTATCCATCCCTTAGGCATATAGTTGGCAAAAACTTTGTCACACATAAGGATGTGTCACAACATTGTACCAATCTGGTTAATGGGACTGAACAAGCATTGCCTGGCAGGGTAACACTGGTTACTTGTAATGATGGATTATTGACATGGGTAAAGCGTAAAGATGAACTTATGCCCTATGGGATAGTGAACTCTGTGGACGTGAACATGCAATTTCATACAGGTATTGCAAAGGTTATCAAAGAAAAGTTTGGTGGCAACAATAGTAACTATGTTCAGGTGTCTCAGCAGCCCGGGAATCGTATCACTCACGGTGAATGTTTTACTTATGACTGTATTCGTGGTGACAAACCATCTGATATCAATAATTGTCGGGCAGTTCACAATGTGTTGGTTCTTTTAGCAAATGATGAGAAGTTTGCAGAAAAGCTTGAAAAAACGTTTTTTGAGTTATTTAAAGCGGCTGAAACCAATCAACTACGTCGGATTTACTGCCCTCTGCTCAGTTGTGGTCTTGCGGGTGGCACAGGAGAAGATTTGGCAGAAGCGATTTCGAAAGCCAAGAAACAATTTGAATCAACAGGCAGGCAAGCACCACAACTGGTTCTGGTGGGCAGGTCTTCTGAAGACAGTGACCGGACAGCATGCCAAGACTTTGCAAGTCACTGGAATATGCTGGCTCAACTTAATTCCGCAACACGTTCACCGGTTCGCCGTGTAACAACGCCCCCTGCAATGAGCAGCCCCGGGGCTGTGGCCACGGCAATTAACACGACAGCAAGCACAGGCCGTGCTGACAAGGCATCGACAGAGCTGCTTCCCAGACAGCTGGAAATAGCAATGCACCCTGATTATGGCATGTTTGGTTGTGCCAGAGAGCTCTCAAAACAAGGAAAACCATTCGATCTGGTCAATGCTGCAAATAGTCAAATGCAACATCGTGGGGGTATCGCAGGACAATTTGCCAGTGATCTTGGCGCTCAATTTAACCACGATACCAGTATTCATAAGGTTGGAACTGGCGAGTGTTATACCACCGGGCCCTATGGATATGCCACTGATTCCACCCGTGGTTTGCGCCATTGCCAGCATATTCATAACGTGGTTGCCCCAAATAGGAAAGATTATGATTTGAGTGTTAACCGTTCTGGTGCAGGGGTAATAAAGTATCAGCAGGATTTCACCAATGCTTTTGTTTCACTGCTCCTTGGAGCCAGCCAAAAAGGCAGCAATACCATTGTCAGTTGTTTTATAGGCTGTGCAATTTTTGGTGGCAGTGGTGAGGATATGGCCCAGGCGCTCTATGCGGCTTATAAGAATCCTCGTATACAGAAGTTATCCAAAGTACCCAAGTTAATACTCGTGGGTTGGGATAATAAAAGTAATAAGGATAAGGAAGTACACGACGAGTTTATTCGAGTTTTCAAGAGCCTGAACGCGGCTAATCCGGTACATTTACCCTCGGGGATAACACCTGTCGGTATCCACCCGGCAGGTGTTTCAGGCACTATGCTTGCTGTAGGACATGGTGCAATCCCTAAGAAAACTGCCTCTTATTTCCAGACAGCCCAATCGGGAACTGCCAGATCTGAATCAGCAGTGCCCTCCAGGTCAAGGCCTCAATCCCGGGTTTCAACGCCAGCCGATTCGCCCATACCAAAAAACTTTGCCAGGCTGTTTAGTAATCCAGGTGGGGTACTTGGCTTTGCCCGGAAACACTATGGCGATAGTGATCCATTCTCACTGGTAAATGCCGTGCGGAGGTTTGGTAATGTGCTGAATACTGATGTGGCGCTTCATGGGGGTGATAGAGGGGGGTATATCGAGCACATGACCAAGGGCGGCGGTCAGGCTACCTTCATGCGCGAGGGATACTATCAATGTCAGGCATGGCGATATAAAGAGACTGACGGCTTTAAAGGCTGCGAGAAAATTCATTCGGTGTTCTTTCCAAAAATAACGGATATAAGTGGGTTTTCGCAGCAGCTGGTAACGTTAATCACCAACGCTGCTCGGGAAGAAAGGCTGGTGTTCCCACTGCATGAGCTTGGAGGGGCTACAGATAGTGAACTCAAAGCTGTACTGAAGCAGGTTTATTTAGATCCTCAGGTATTAACGATGGCCAGGCAAGGGGAGCTGCCAAAACTCTATTTTGTCCGTAAAGACGGGGCATAGTCGATGCCCGGTGATGCTTTTGCACAAACGACAACGGGTTCGGACATAAGCCATTCAGGGGACGGACGCTCCTCGCCGCACGAGCTTGATCCAGACTGAGGTCGCAGGCTTTTGGAGTGAGGACGTCAAGCAGAAATGCACGTCGTGACAATCCCGGAGCATACGGGTCTGGTAAAAGTCGAGGAACGAATTAAAAAGCCGGATGAGATCCGGCATCTGATTATCATGCTAACTGGTGCCAAACCTTTCCAGGCTGGCCCTCCTTTCCCTTTCTGAGCGACGCATAAACCACCAGCCAAACAGGGCTGCCAGAGAGACCACCAGAATAATCAGCGTCGCCATGGCGTTAATTTTTGGTGAGATCCCCAGGCGCACCGAAGAGAATACCACCATTGGCAGAGTGGTCGAGCCCGGGCCGGAGACAAAGCTGGCAATCACCAGATCATCCAGAGACAGGGTGAACGCCAGTAACCAGCCAGCGGCTAACGATGGGGCAATGGTTGGAATCGTGACCAGAAAGAACGTCCGCAGTGGTGTTGCACCAAGATCCATCGCCGCCTCTTCAATAGAGCGATCCACCTCCCGCAACCTGGCGCCAACGACAACAGCCACATAAGCGGTGGAGAAGGTGACGTGGGCGATCCAGATGGTCAGCATGCCCCGTTCCATGGGCCAGCCGATCAGGTCGGCCATGGTGACAAACAGCAGCAGCAGCGACAGGCCGGTAATCACATCGGGCATCACCAGGGGTGCCGTCAACATGCTGTTGAAGGCGGTTCTGCCACGGAATTTGCCAAAGCGGTCAAGGGCAAAAGCCGACACCGTACCCAGAATGACCGCCATGGACGCGTTATAGAAAGCAATTCTCAAGCTGATCCATACCGCGCCCATCAGTTGTTCATCCTGAAACAGCTCCACATACCATTTGGTTGAGAAGCCGGCCCAGACGGTCACCAGTCGTGAAGCGTTAAAGGAGTAAAACACAAGGATAAACATGGGCAGATAGAGGAAGATCAGCCCAAGTATCAGCATGATGGTGGAAAAACCCGGTGTTTTGACTCTTCCCAGGGTGCTTGTGCGTTCAGTTGCTGTTTCTGTAGAAAGCGTCATTACAGGCTGGCCTCCAATTGCTTCGCCTGCTGGCGATTGAAGAAGGCGATGGGCAGACACAGGATCAACAGCATGATCATGGCCAGGGCACTGGCCAGCGGCCAGTCACGGTTGTTGAAAAACTCCTGCCAGAGCACTTTACCGATCATCAGGCTCTCAGGCCCACCCAGCAGCTCAGGAATCACGTATTCACCCACGGCAGGGATAAAGACCAGCATACAGCCCGCGACAATGCCACCCATGGACAGTGGCAGTGTAACTCTGAAAAAGGTTTCCCATGGCCGACAGCCCAGATCGTTGGCCGCCTCCAGCAGTGATTTGTCCAGCTGGGTCAGGTTGGCGTAAATAGGGAGCACCATAAAGGGCAGATAGGCATAAACGATGCCTATATAAACGGCGATGTTAGTGTTCAGGATCTGCAGGGGCTGGTCAATCAGGCCACACCACATCAGCAGGTTGTTCAATAACCCGTTATTTTTCAGTATTCCCATCCAGGCGTATATGCGGATCAGGAATGAGGTCCATGATGGCAGAAGTACCAGCATGAGCAGGAAACTTTGCTTTCTTCCCGATGCCTGAGCCATGGCGTAGGCCATGGGATAGCCCAGCAGAAGGCAGAAAAAGGTAGCGACCAGAGCCAGCCGTATCGAGGTCAGATAGGCCTGCAGGTACATCTCGTCCTCGGCCAGGAACAGGTAGTTGCCCAGATTTAAATTCAGTGTCAGTACTTCATCAAAGTACTCAAAGATGGCCGAATAGGGCGGAATGGCAATTTCTGCCGATGAAAAGCTGATCTTGACCACAATCAGGAAGGGGACAAGGAAGAATAGCAGTAGCCAGAGATAGGGGACGCCAAGAACGAGGCGACGTCCCCACAGTTCCCTTAAGGCGTTTAGCCTCTCTGGTCCCCACGCGGCTGCGGAGGCACCTTTTGTTAACAGGTTGGACATGACAGATTCCACAAAATATCCGTTACCAGTGGCTTACATGTACGGCGGTAAGCCTGAATAGTTTACGAAATAGAAAGCCTTCGGCTTTTAGCCAATGTAAAGCCTTCAGACTGTTCTTAAACACGAAAAATACTGAATAAGGTTAGCGGTGATTGATCAGCTATTCAGGACGACACCACTGTCATCATCCCAGCTGATATAGACTTCATCACCCCAGGTCGGGTTGTCGGCGGTCCGGATCACATTCGCCATGTTGGACTGTACCGTCATGCCCGACGGAAGCCGGATATGATAAACCGAATGTCCACCAAGATAGGCAATGTCGTGCACCACACCCTTGCTCCAGTTGTAGTTCCCTTCCGGTTGCTCCCGGGTCACCATGGTTTTTTCAGGACGCACGGCAATCCAGACTTTGCGGTCTTCCAGTGGTGCCATGATACCGTGGCCAATGTAGATCGGCTGTTGCACCTGTTGCGATTGAATGATGACGTAACCCGCTTCTTCTTCGGTGATTTCTCCTTCAAACATATTGACGGAGCCAATGAATTCGGCGGTCATGCGGCTGTTGGGGTTTTCGTAGATATCGATAGGGGTTCCCACCTGAACAATCCAGCCGGCATCCATAATGCCGATACGCTCGGCCATGGTCATCGCCTCTTCCTGATCATGGGTCACCATAATGCAGGTAACACCCACCTCTTCGATGATATCCACAACCTCAAGCTGCATGCGGCTGCGCAGCTTCTTATCCAGCGCACCCATGGGCTCATCCAGCAACAGCAATTTTGGTCGCTTTGCCAGGCTTCTCGCCAGGGCCACACGCTGGCGCTGGCCACCGGAAAGCTGATGGGGCTTACGGCGGGCATACTTTTGCATATGCACCAGTGTCAGCATCTCCTCTACACGCTGGGCAATGATGTCTTTGGGCAGGCGGTCCTGCTTTAATCCAAATGCCACGTTTTGCTCCACCGTCATATGAGGGAACAGGGCATAGGACTGAAACATCATATTGATGGGGCGCAGATACGGTGGCAGGTGAGTAATATTCTGCCCATCCAGGTAAATTTTGCCCTCAGACGGTGTTTCAAAGCCCGCCAGCATCCGTAGTAATGTGGATTTTCCAGATCCGGAGCCACCCAGCAGTGCGAAAATCTCACCCTTTTTAATATTCAGACTGACATTATCAACAGCGATAACGTCATCGAACTTTTTGGTGACCTGGTCGATTTTGACCAGGATCTCATTGCCTGAGCGACTTTTTGTCGCAGCTGTCGAAAGCGTCGACGGCGTTGGGGAATGTTTCGGGGAGGCAGATGCTGTACTCATCTAAAATTTTCTCCAGCCCGGAGTATAAAGAACAGGGTAGAACCCGGTGAGTGTGCTTTAATAGGCTCTGTTGACACAAGTTTATCGTTAGAAACTCAGGTTCGCTTGCGGTGACCATGGGTTCTTTGCTTATGAAAAGAGCCTTCAAACCCTCAAGGAAGTGAAAAGCCCGCGCATTGTCCATAAAAATGCAGGGATTGAAAATGATTTTGCGATAAACCCTGATGGAGGATATTAGTAATCCTCACTTGCAGATTCATCATTGGTACCCTAACCTCCCTCTGCTGGAAGGGAGGTGATTTACCCATTAGATATTAGAATAACGGTTGTCTTAATCAGGATCTGTCCTAAAAAAGATGAATACAAAGCTCACTAATCCCTTATGCTATTGTGTTCCACTTTTCCTGGTGCCTGAACACGCATTGTCAATAAACGACTGAAATCATGAGAAGCCGAAAAGAAGTTGTTCGCCAGTTGGATCGTATCGATCGTAATATTCTCCGTACCCTGCAGGAGCAAGGGCGTATATCGTATGTAGAGCTGGCGGATAAGGTCGGGCTGAGTACGACGCCGTGTATGGAACGGGTCAAGCGCCTGGAAAGGGAAGGTATTATTCAGGGCTATTCTGCACGCCTGAACCCGAAGTATCTTCAGGCAGGGCTTCTTGTGTTTGTGGAAATCAGCCTCTATACCAAATCCGCTGACATTTTTGATGACTTCCGCAAAGCGGTCATCAAGCTGCCAAACGTGCTGGAGTGCCATCTGGTCTCTGGTCACTTCGACTATCTGGTCAAAGCCAGGATTTCAGAGATGGCCTCTTACCGCGAGTTGTTAGGGGATATTCTGCTGAAGTTGCCAGGGGTCAGGGAGTCCAAGAGCTATATCGTGATGGAAGAACTCAAGGAAACGCTCAGCCTGCCAATTGCAGATTAACCGTTACCTGGCTTGTTAAAGGTTGTTTGTGAGTGTTTGCTTCTGCTCTTATCGGCTTCAGAAAGGTATTTAACCTTCCTGAAGCTCGCCCGCTACCTGATAATCCCTTATGTAATAGTTCAATGCGACTTCGTCCTGGTCCTCGATACTGCGTAAAACAAAACCTGCGGCGAAATCAGCCTGTTCACTGACGGTTTGACACCAGACGCACTCGGCACTCATGGACACTCGATAAGCACCTTCCTGCGGCCCGGGCAGGATCAATGTGACATTCCGGGTTTCTGATGGCCTGACACCCCGATCGGTCAGGATGCTGAATCCTCCTTTTGAGACATCTTCAAGAATGCCGATAGACAGACCGGTGTCGTTATCCAGTACTTCTGCGGTTTTTTCCAGTGTTTTTCTGGGAAATCGACGCTTTTCTTGTTGTATTTGCGACATTTTGGCCTCCATGGATTAGAGGGAAGGAAGAACTAAGTTATCACCTTTTGTTTTCAAAATGCATCTTTTACCTGTTTTGCCAAAACAGGTTTTTATGAAAACGTGCTTTATGGATGGTGAGATTTTCAGTCAATTAGTTGATTTAAATAGCGGCCAATGGCGGCAGAGCATGACGTTTCCTAAAACTTATTGACTGTTGACAATAGGGCTTAACTTCCTCTGTAATCGAATAAGGCGTTATCAGAAAGCCTGGTTGTTGATAGAGCTTAAACCGCTGAATGTGATGAAAGTTCTACCCTGTAAAACAACAATAAATAGCCACGTCTGTCAGCTTGCCCTAACCCCGGGATGCCGATAGACAGGGCACTAAACCAGAGCCTGCTGCTCTGCAACATACGGAGGGATCCCGTCATGTTCAGACAGATTGCCGAGGCACGAATCAACGATCTTCATTGTAAATTTGATGAAGAGTCCGGCCTCAAATCCGTCATCGCTATTCACAGTACCCGCAGAGGGCCAGCCCTCGGTGGATGTCGAATCATTCCTTATTCTTCCTCTGACGAAGCCATCACGGATGCCATTCGCCTTGCCCGTGGTATGAGCTACAAATCAGCACTGGCTGGCCTGGATCTCGGGGGTGGCAAAGCGGTCATTATGGAACCGGAAGGTGACTATGACCGAACCGCGCTTTTCAAAGCGTTCGGGCGTTTTCTCAATGAGCTTGGCGGTCGTTATGCAACGGCTATGGACAGTGGCACAACGGTGGCGGATATGGACACCATTGCTACTCAGTCAGCCCATGTGACCTGTACTTCATCCGGTGGCAGCCCGGCACCTTTTACCGCTGAAGGGGTTTATTATGGCGTGCTTGCCTGCCTTAAAGCCCATCCCTCCCTGCCAGATAATCTGAAAGGTTTAAGGGTCGCTGTGCAAGGGCTGGGTAATGTTGGCTATGCCCTTTGTCAGCGACTGTTTAACGATGGGGCACAATTGATTGTTGCCGATATCAATCAGGATCGTGTTGATCAGTGTGTCCGGGAGTTCGGTGCCAAAGTGGTGGCACCGGATGACATATATTCGGTGCCCTGCGATCTGTTCAGCCCCTGTGGCCTTGGCGGCGTCCTCAATAGCGACACCATTGGCAAGTTACAGTGTGCTGCTGTTGCCGGCTCAGCCAATAACCAGCTACTGACGGAGGAAGACGGTATTGCCCTCTTCGACCGCAACATTCTCTTTGCCCCGGACTACCTGATTAATTCCGGTGGATTGATTTTTGTCACCATGACTTACCTGCAAAGCAGTCAGAGTGATATGCACCGGCGCCTTCGTGGCATTCATGACACCCTGTTAGAAATTTTCAGCCGACAGAATCAGGCCGGGTTACCTGCCAGTGTTATTGCTGACCAGATGGCAGAAGCCATTGTGCATGGTGATAACCCTTCACAATTGACGGCATAGGGAGAAAAGAAATGGATTTAACAGCAAACCCTTCCCTCGCCATGGCGCAGTTTCTGGATGCTGAAGGCGAAGTCATCAAACGACTGCCAGCCTGGGTCAGTAATCACGACATTCTCATTGATTACTACCGTTCCATGGTGATCGCCCGGCAGGCCGATCAAAAAGCGGTGGCATTGCAGCGGACCGGTAAGATGGGCACTTACCCTTCCTGTCTTGGACAGGAAGCCATCAGCACCGTGTGTGCTGCCCTGCTGGAAAAAGAAGATGTTCTGATTCCTTATTACCGGGATCTTCCCGGGTTGATGCGACGAGGCATCGCTCTGAGTGATGTCATGCTCTACTGGGGTGGTGATGAGCGTGGGAGTGCCAGTCCGGCCTGGGGTCAGGATCTACCGAATTGTGTTCCCATTGCGACACAGGCTGGCCACGCGGCCGGTATCGCCACCGCCATTAAAATCCGCCATGAGGCCGGTGACCCGTTGCAAGTGGCCTTATGTGCACTGGGGGATGGCGCTACGTCGAAAGGCGATTTTGGCGAAGCCCTGAACCTGGCCGGTGCCTGGCAGCTGCCCGTGGTTTATATCATTAACAACAATCAGTGGGCGATTTCGGTTCCCAGAAAAATTCAGTCCGGTGCACCGACGCTGGCCCAGAAAGGGCTGGCCGCTGGCCTGCCGTCTTACCAGGTTGATGGTAATGATGTTATTGCCCTCCATGAAGTGGTCAGCGCCGCTATTGACCGTGCACGCCAGGGTAAGGGCGCTACCGTGATAGAAGCGGTCAGCTATCGGCTTTGCGATCACACCACGGCCGATGACGCCAGCCGTTACCGTGCCAGTGACGAGCTCAAGGAGGCCTGGCAACAAGAACCCATCAAGCGGCTCCGTAACTTCCTGCACCACCGGGGGTTGTGGGATGAGCGCAAAGAACAGGCTTTAAAAGATGAGGCTGACCGTATCATTGAGCAGGCCGTGGCAACCTACCTGAACACTCCGCTGCCCGCTATTGAAGACCTGTTTGATTATCACTACGCGAATATGCCAGCCCAACTGGAGCAACAGAAAAACGAGGCGCTTGCCAGAGAACAGATGCGTCAGGAAAACATGAAATCAGCCGGAGGCCATCTCAATGGATAACAAACTGACCATGGTTGAGGCCGTCAACCTGGCGCTTGATCATGCTATGGACAATGATCCGGATGTTGTGTTGCTTGGCGAAGATATTGGGGTCAATGGTGGTGTCTTTCGGGCAACCCAGGGACTGCGGGATAAATATGGCCTCAAGCGAGTGATGGATACCCCGCTGGCGGAAACCCTGATTGCCGGTATCAGTGTGGGTATGGCTGCCCAGGGGATGAAACCGGTGGCGGAAATACAGTTTATGGGGTTTATTTTTCCGGCAATGGAACAATTAATCTGCCACGCAGCACGCATGAGAAACCGAACCCGGGGGCGGTTGGCGTGTCCCCTGGTGCTGCGGGCTCCTTTCGGCGGAGGTATCCACGCCCCGGAGCATCATTCGGAAAGCACCGAAGCACTGTTTGCCCATATTCCCGGGCTAAGAGTGGTTATTCCATCGTCACCGGTCAGAGCCTATGGATTGCTTCGTGCTGCCATTAATGAGCCGGATCCGGTTATCTTCCTGGAGCCAAAGCGCATCTACCGGGCAAGTAAGCAGATAATTGATGCTGCCAGTGACCCGCTGCCATTGGACACCTGTTTCACGTTAAAAGTCGGGCAGGATGTCACATTGGTCAGTTGGGGGGCATCGGTTCGTGAAACCATGGAGGCAGCCGACATTCTGGAGGGGCATGGCATTTTTGCAGAAGTGATTGATGTGGCTACCATCAAGCCTCTTGATATGGAGACTATTCTGACGTCAGTCAGAAAGACCGGACGCTGTGTCATTGTTCATGAAGCCTGTCGGAGTTTTGGTGTGGGGGCCGAGATTGCTGCCGGTCTTATGGAAAGGGCGTTTGATGATCTGAAGGCACCGGTTGAACGGGTGACCGGTTTTGATACGACAATGCCCTACTACAGGATGGAAGACCATTATCTGCCTCAGGTCGATGATATTGTCAGGGCATCGATCAAGAGTCTTGCCAGGCACTAATACATAGTTTCAATGAGTTTGACGGGTTGTCGTGCCTCCACACTCCGTTCGTCCTGAGCCTGTCGAAGGACCCATAGGGCCTAAAGGCGGAAACTCCGGCCTCTGATAGATCGTGCCAAGCACCCTTCGACTCCGCTCAGGGTGAACGGAGATTGTAAACGTCAAACTCATTGAAACGATGTACTAGGAACCTGTAGGACTGCAAAACCAGAAGCAGTCAGTATTTTTATAATAAAAAGGTACATTCATGCGCTTTTTCAATTTACCCGATTTAGGGGAAGGTATTCCTGAAGCCGATATTGTCGAATGGCATGTGGGAGAAGGGGATAGCATCAGGGAAGATCAGCCGATGGTCTCAGTCGAAACAGCCAAAGCCGTTGTGGAAGTTCCTGCACCCTGCACCGGAGTGATCGCCCGTCTTTGTGGCCAACCCGGTGACACTATTCTTACCGGAGCCCCGCTGGTGGAGTTTGTCACCGATGGGGAAGATAGCGGTACGGTAGTCGGCAAACTGGTCAGTGATGATGCCAGCACCAGTAGCGATGATGCTTTTATTATTGGCTCACCAGCGGATGGCCAGATGCCACCGTCGTCTTCATCGCACATGGTTCAAAGTGGACTTCAATCACTGGCTGAGCAATTCCAGGTGGATCTGGGTGCTGTCACAAATCGTAGAACCGCTGCACAACCTGCCATTGCCTATCCCCTGGACAATCCAGAGCCATTGAAAGGTGTCCGCAAGCATATGGCCCGCACCATGGCAAAATCTCATGCTTCCGTCGTTCAGGTAACGCTGTTTGATGATGTGGATATTGATCATTGGGATGATAAAGAAGACATCACTGTTCGTCTGATTCAGGCAATTGCCAAAGCCAGTGCCGTGGAGCCTGCGCTTAATGCCTGGTTTGATGGCGCTTCCATGAGCCGTCAGCTTCATGATGCTGTTGACCTGGGCCTGGCGGTAGATAGTGACGAGGGACTACTCGTTCCGGTGATGCGTGATGTGGCAAAAATGAAGAAAGCAGAAGTACGAGAGAGTATCAATAAGCTCAGGGAAGGGGTGAAAGACAGAAGTCTGCCAAACTCAGAGCTTCAGGGTGCAACCATCACGTTAAGTAATTTTGGTGTCTTTGCCGGAAAATACGCGACACCGGTTGTTGTGCCGCCAACCGTTTGTATCATCGGTGTTGGCCGGTTAAGGGAAGAAATCGTCAGCGTTGATGGCAAGCCTGAGAGCCACCGTACCCTGCCTTTGTCACTGTCGTTTGATCACCGCGCAGCAACGGGTGGTGAAGCAACACGTTTCCTCCATGCAATGATTCAACAGTTGCAGAAGTAGTCAAAAATCCACATTATAAATTCTGGGGCAAGAAAAAATGCGCTATCACTTTGCGGTTAAAAACGCAGGGTTGTTTTGATAGTGCCACGCTTGTCGGGCAGCTTTTCCAAGGCTAAGTGCGAGACCACCAGAAGTTGTGAGCGATGAAGAATAATATCTCTGCCAGCATGCTGCAAGGAAGTCCGTTGTTATAAGTTGTTATGAAAAGTGCATCAATGTAGGCCAGATTTTTTCGACTGAATGTTCGTATCCCGCTTTTGCCGGTCATGACACCGAGTTCTCTGGTTTGTCGGACGGGCATTATATGCCACCTTTTTCTATAGCATTGTTGATCAGCATGAACTGCTTTTCTGGCATTCATAGCTACTCAATAAAAGTTATAAAAAAATGTGGTCAAAGTTCTGACTCTGCCGATAGCGTAATTGAGAAGGATAAGCTTCCAGATGAGCTATCGGTCAAACGTTCCTGGTCGTTGTTCAGGAATTCAAGCAGACAAAGGTGGGTGAAGGCATGGACATCTTCAATACATATCAGCAGAGATTTCAATCAACCCAGCAGGAAGAGCTGACCATCGAAGAGTATCTGGCACTGTGCAGGCAGGATTCTTCTGCCTATGCCAATGCGGCAGAGCGCATGCTTATGGCCATTGGTGAGCCGGAGATGGTGGATACCTCAAGGGACCCAAGGCTCAGTCGTATATTTTCCAATAAACTGATTAAGCGTTATCCGGCATTCCGTGAATTTTATGGAATGGAAGAGGCGATTGAGCAAATCGTTTCCTACTTTATGCACGCTGCCCAGGGGCTGGAAGAGAAGAAACAGATACTTTACCTTCTGGGGCCAGTGGGTGGTGGTAAGTCTTCTCTGGCAGAAAAGCTGAAGGCATTGATGGAGAAAGTCCCATTCTATGCAATCAAAGGTTCACCGGTTTTTGAGTCACCTCTGAATCTGTTTAATCCTGATGAAGATGCCGACATTCTGGAAAAAGAATATGGCATTCCCAATCGTTACCTGGGCGGCATCATGTCACCCTGGGCGGTTAAGCGGTTAAATGAGTTTGGCGGTGATATCACCAAGTTCAGAGTGGTGAAGCTGCATCCCAGTATTCTGAATCAAGTGGGTATTGCCAAGACCGAACCCGGCGATGAGAACAACCAGGATATATCCAGCCTTGTGGGCAAGGTGGATATACGACAGTTGGAAGAATACTCTCAGGATGACCCGGATGCCTACAGCTTCTCTGGCGCACTCTGCCGTGCCAATCAGGGCATGATGGAGTTTGTGGAAATGTTCAAGGCACCCATCAAGGTACTCCACCCGCTGCTGACCGCGACCCAGGAAGGTAACTACAACAGTACCGAAGGCATGGGTGCCATTCCTTATAACGGTATTATTCTTGCCCACTCCAATGAATCCGAGTGGCAATCATTCCGGAATAATAAGACCAATGAAGCCTTTATTGACCGGGTGAACATCGTCAAGGTGCCTTACTGCACCCGGGTGACGGAAGAGATTCATATATATGAAAAGCTGCTGGCTAATAGCTCACTCAAGGAATCCCCCTGTGCACCGGATACCTTGAAAATGCTGGCCAAGTTTACCGTCCTGTCGCGCATCAAGGAGCCGGAAAATTCCAATGTGTATTCCAAGATGCGGATCTATGATGGTGAAAACCTGAAAGATACCGACCCCAATGCCAAGCCGCTGCAGGAGTACAAGGATTCAGCGGGTGTTGATGAGGGCATGGAAGGTTTGTCTACCCGTTTTGCTTTCAAGATTCTTTCCAAGGTATTCAACTTTGACCCTACGGAAATTGCCGCTAACCCCGTGCACATGCTCTACGTACTGGAGCAGCAGATTGAGCAGCAGCAGTATCCGAAAGAGGTGCATGAGCGTTATCTGCGCTATGTGAAAGAGTTCCTGGCACCCAAATACATTGAGTCTCTGGGCAAAGAGATTCAGACCGCCTATCTTGAGTCTTACTCCGAGTATGGGCAGAACATTTTTGACCGATACATCACCTATGCTGACTTCTGGATTCAGGATCAGGAGTACCGTGACCCTGAAACCGGTGATATTCTCGACCGCTCGGCCATCAATGATGAGCTGGAGAAAATCGAGAAAGCGGCCAGTATCGCCAATCCAAAAGATTTCCGTAACGAAGTCGTTAATTTCGTGCTCAGGGCCAGGGCCAATCACAATGGCCAAAACCCGAGCTGGCTCAGCTACGAAAAAATGCGCACCGTGATTGAGAAGAAAATGTTCTCCAATACGGAAGACCTGCTTCCGGTGATCTCATTCAATGCCAAAGGCAGCCAGGAAGATCAGCGCAAGCACAATGAGTTTGTTAAGCGCATGGTAGAGAGAGGGTATACCGAGAAACAGGTCAGGTTACTGGCTGAATGGTATATCCGGGTGCGCAAGTCGCAGTAACTGCCGTCCGGGTAGAGAGGCAGGGCGAATGGATTCTCGCCCTGTTTGTCATAAAGGACACACAAGGAGCGTGTTCATGAGTATTATTATCGATCGACGGTTGAATGGAAAAAACAAAAGTACCGTCAATCGCCAGCGGTTTCTTGAGAGATATAAGAAGCACATCAAGAAAGCAGTGTCTGATGCTGTGAATAAACGCTCCATTACTGATGTGGTTTCTGGCAGCGAAGTCACCATTCCCCGAAAAGATCTTTCTGAGCCGGTATTCCGGCACGGTCAGGGTGGGCGTTATAAGCAGGTTCATCCGGGCAACAAGGAGTTTGTCAGTGGTGATCGTATCAAGCGGCCATCAGGCGGCAGTGGCTCCGGAAGCGGTAAGGGCAAGGCTGGCAACAGCGGCGAAGGGATGGATGAATTCAGCTTCCAGATAAATCATGATGAGTTCCTGGAGCATATGTTTGATAACCTTGAGCTGCCAAACCTGGTTCGGAAGCAGCTGGAGGATATGACGGAATTCAAGATTCGACAGGCAGGGTATACGACAGCAGGCTCTCCGGACCGCCTGAATGTGGTGCGCTCCCTGCGTTCAGCCCATGCCCGGCGTATTGCCTTATCCGGTGGTGATCGCCGGGAGATACGGGCACTGAAAAAAGAGCTCCGGGAAATGGAAGTCAGCCCGGATGAAACGGACCAGCAACGAGTTGTTGAATTAAGAGAACGGATAAAAGAGCTCAATGCCAAGCTGAAAAGACTACCATTTATTGATGACTTTGACCTGAAATACAACAACATGGTCAAAGTGCCTTCGCCCAGTAATAAGGCCGTGATGTTTTGTGTGATGGATGTGTCCGGATCCATGACTCAGGACATCAAAGACATGGCCAAGCGCTTCTTTATTCTGCTCTATCTGTTTTTGCAGCGTAATTATAAAGAGATTGAAGTGGTCTTTATCCGTCATCATACAGCCGCTAAAGAAGTGGATGAGGATGACTTTTTCTATTCCAGGGAAACCGGGGGAACCATTGTTTCCAGTGCCCTGGAAATGACCCGTGATGTGATCAACAAGCGTTACAGCCCGGTGGACTGGAATATCTATGTTGCCCAGGCATCGGACGGTGATAACTGGGAAGGAGATTCCAGTGTCTGCACCAAGATTCTCACCGAGCAGATTATGCAGAAGGTTCAGTATTACTGTTATGTGGAAATCACCGACCGTGCCCACCAGAATTTATGGCGTGAGTACCAGAGTGTAGCGGAGAAGTTTAAAGATCACTTTGCCATGCAGCAGATTAAATCGCCCAGTGATATTTACCCGGTTTTCCGTAAACTGTTTGAAAAAAAGGAAAATGCATGAGCAGCCAGTTGATTTCCAGTGAACCGGAGTGGACGTTTGAGCTAATTCAGGAATACGACAGGGAACTGGCCCGTCTTGCTGATCGCTTCCGCCTTGAAACCTACCCGAATCAAATTGAGATTATCAGCTCTGAACAGATGATGGATGCCTATGCCTCAACGGGTATGCCATTAATGTATAACCACTGGAGTTTTGGTAAACACTTTCTTCATACCCAGCAAAACTACCAACGGGGCAGAATGGGGCTGGCCTATGAAATTGTGATCAACTCAAATCCCTGCATTGCCTATTTAATGGAAGAAAATACCATGACCATGCAGGCACTGGTATTAGCCCATGCCAGCTATGGTCATAATTCATTCTTTAAAGGGAACTATCTGTTTCAAACCTGGACCGATGCCGAGTCCATTATCGACTACCTGTTATTTGCTAAACATTATATTGCACAATGTGAAGAGAAGTATGGCATTGAGGCGGTCGAGGAAATACTCGACGCCTGCCATGCATTAATGAATCAGGGGGTGAATCGATATAAACGGCCCCGGCCCTTATCCGCTGAGCAGGAACAGGCCCGGCAGGAAGAGAGGGCGGAGTATATCCAGAGGACTCTGAACGACATTTGGACCACCATTCCAAAGGTTGAGAAAGATGAGCAGGAACAGGAAGAGCGCTTTCCTAAAGACCCGGAAGAAAACCTGCTCTACTTCCTGGAAAAGAATGCACCGTTATTGGAAACCTGGCAGCGGGAGCTGTTGCGAATAGCCAGAAAAATTGCCCAATACTACTACCCTCAGAAACAGACTCAGGTGATGAATGAGGGGTGGGCCTGTTTCTGGCATTACCACCTTCTGCATGAGCTATACAATGAGGGCAAGGTGTCCGATGGTTTTATGCTGGAGTTTCTTCACTCCCATTCCAGTGTTATCTATCAGCCGCCTTTTGATAGCCCGCAATACAGTGGTATCAATCCATACACCCTCGGCTTCAATATGTTTATGGATATTCGTCGTATTTGTGAAAACCCTACCGATGAAGACCGGGAGTGGTTTCCGGATATTGCCGGCAGCGACTGGCTGGATACTGTGCACTTTGCCATGAAAAACTTTAAGGATGAAAGCTTTATCCTGCAGTTTCTGTCACCCAAAGTGATGCGAGATTTAAGACTGTTTTCAATTCTGGATGATGAGTCCCGCACTTATCTTGAGGTGGACAGTATTCACGATGAAACAGGCTATAAAGCCATCCGTGAGTCACTGGCCGCTCAGTATAACCTCGGCAATCGGGAACCAAACATTCAGGTTTATAATGTCAATATCCGGGGTGACCGCATGCTGACCCTCCGTCATTACCAGCATGAAGGTCGGCCATTGGGAAAAGAGACCGATGAGCTGTTGAAGCATATACACCGGATCTGGCAGTTTGATGTGGAGATTGAGTCGTTTGAAAATGGCGCAGTCACTCAAAGCTGGCAGTGCAGTGAGAATAAGAAACGCAAATAAACGTCGATTGAATGCTGGTACGCTTACGGTAAATATTAAGCAACTATCCATTAATTTTTGAACCACAAAGGACACAAAGAGCACAAAGGAAAAGAAAAGCTCTTCTTCGTGCTCTTTGTGTCCTTTGTGGTTCCCATTCAACATGATCCATATCGGAGTTATACAACTTATTCCTTTTGATCAAAAAAACAACCTGCCTGATTTTGGATTAATAAACTGACAGTTTTTACTATCAGTGATTCACATTATTTTTAAAATTTATATAATGGTACTTCCATCTAAAAAAATCTTGCTGTATAAAGTTCATCGAATTGAACATCTTTATTCCTAAGTAGGAAGTTCTATCAAGACCAAGGAGTCGTAGAGTAAATGAATATTTTTGAAGAAGTTCTGCATCGCCTCAGCAGCAAAACCCGTATTCGCTCACTGTTTAAAGATGTACACGCGGAAGATCTGGAGCGCATCATTTCCCGTCTGAACGATGTGCTGACTGAGAAGCAGGAAGCGCGTGCCAAAGACGAAGAAAAGCGTAAGAAGAAGCAGGAAAGCATTGAAGCCATCAAGCAGATTATGGCTGACCGTGGTGTTTCCATGAATGATCTGGGTGTGGGTAATCTGGAACCGGAAGAGACAGTACAGAAGCGTCGCAGAAACATTCAAAAGTACACTTTTGAATACGAGAACGAAGCGGGTGAGCGCATTAAGTGGGAAGGTGCTACTACTGGCCGTCTGCCACGTGATTTCCAGGCGTACCTGGAGCGTACTGGCAAGAAGCGTCTGGACTGCGCTCTGGAACAGATCGAAGAGTAAGTTTTATTCGCTCTGAATAAAAAAGGGTCTTGCAGACCCTTTTTTATTTTCTATTTTGGCAAATACGGCGTTAATATCACCATTTCCGGAAAGATCGTGTTCAACCGGCATGCTATACGTTGACGACGTTGGCTTGCTTGATTCTCGACAGGGGAAAGTGACATATAAAACGACTGCCTTTTCCCGGATGACTACTGATACTGATACGACCTTCATGCCTTAATAACACATGTTTTACAATCGCCAGTCCAAGACCGGTCCCCCCTGTGGCATGACTGCGGCTCTTATCCACCCGATAAAAACGCTCAGTCAGTCTTGGAATATGAACGGGGTCAATGCCAACACCATTGTCCTGAACCATCAGGTGTCCACCTTCCTGATCCTGCCACCACTTCACCTGCACCTTTCCTCCAGACGGGGTATAGCGGATAGCGTTATAAACCAGGTTAGAAAAGGCACTGCGCAGCTCCACGGCATCACCCGTTAATAAGGCATCATCGTCGCATTCAAGTTGTAACTGGTGCTGATTTTCACCGCTCAATGCTTTGGCGTCGTTAACGATACCTGCAAGCAGAGACTTAAGCGTCACTGACTGACTTATTCTTTCCGGTTCCGTCGCTTCAAGCCGTGAAAGTAACAAAAGATCCTCAATCAGTCGCTGCATTCTGGTTGCCTGCTCCTGCATTTGACCAAGGGCACGATTAAAGATGGGCGGTGTATCCGGATTCATTGCTATACCGTCACTCATGGTCTCCAGGTAACCGGAAATCACGGTTAGAGGTGTTCTCAATTCATGGGAAACATTGGCAACAAAATCGGTTCTCATGATTTCAAGCTGATGCAACCGGCTGACATCCCTGACCAATAGAAGTCGATTGCCCTGCCCATAAACGGTAATGGCTATTTGAAGCTGTCGGCTCTCATGCACCGGTGAATCGATCTTAATGGGCTCTTTGCCGTGGCTATTGTTCATATAGCGGGCAAATTTTGGATTTCTGACCAGGTTTGTCAGGAGCTGTCCCTGGTCATCGGGCATTTGCAGGCCCAGTAACTCTCCGGCGGCACGGTTCCACCACTCAAGGGAACCATTCTGGTCGGCCATGACGATTCCGTCGTTTAATGCTGCCGTTGAATCCTGTATGCGTTCTATCACGCTGGCAAGTCGCTGTTTTGAGCGGTTGTGTTTGCGCTGAATTCTATAAATACCGTCAAAGATCTCACCCCATACGCCTGTGCTTTCCGGGGGATCCAGCTCTTTGTGGGCAGCCTTATCAAGCCATATCAGCAATCGGTGCAGTTGCTGGTGGCTCCAGAGAAGGTAGAATAATGTGGCAAGAAAAAGCCCCAGAAAAATCCGGTCCGCCAGCCAGCCGACCAGCAGCCCGATGGCAAGCATTGACACTATTCGACCAGTAAACCAGGATCGGGCAGAGGTGGTCACAGGCAGTTCCGCAGTTTGTTGAGCTTATGGTGATTGATCCTGACCATCATTCTTATGTCATCAGGTGGTGATGAGGAAAACGTCACTGAAGCCATTTTCATTGAATTCCAGCATTCTACGCTTTAGTGGAAAAACGGTAGCCAGTACCTCTGACGGTTTGAATGTAATTCTCATAGCCACTGCCCAGCGCTTTTCTCAGGCGGCGAATATGGACATCCACCGTTCTCTCTTCAACATACACATTGCCACCCCAGACCTGGTCAAGCAACTGCCCACGGGAATAGGCTCGCTCCTGATGAGTCAGGAAGAACTGCAGCAGCCGGTATTCCGTTGGCCCCATTTCGGCCGGGTTGCCATCAATACTGACCCGGTGGCTGACAGGGTCCAGTTCCAGTCCTTTGACGACGATAGCCGACTGTTCGTCCATTCCATGAGTTCTGCGCAGTACGGCCTTAAGTCGGGCAGCGAGCTCGCGGGGGGAGAAAGGCTTGGTGATGTAATCATCCGCACCGGTTTCCAGCCCCTGGATTTTATGGTCTTCTTCCCCTTTGGCGGTCAACATAATGATCGGAATTTCTGCTGTCAGCTGGTCACGCTTAAGTCGTCTGGCCAGTTCGATACCCGAGATATCCGGTAGCATCCAGTCCAGAAGGATCAAATCGGGTCGGTTATCCACCACCAGTGAGTGCGCCTGCTTTGCATCAGCTGCTTCCAGGCACTGATAACCAGCCATTTCCAGCGCCATAGCGACCATTTCCCTGATGGGTGCTTCATCATCCACAATTAGAATTGTTTTGCCAGACATGAGAATACCCCGGGGTTGAATGAGAGAAGATTGCTTTGGTAACCGTTTATCTTTATGACAGGTATTACAGCGAGGGAATGTTACAGAAAAATGACGTTGATGAAAATTTGATGGACTTTTTGCGGGTTGTCCAACCCATGAGTTACTGTTTTCCCGTCGTTGAAGTGATAAAGGGGAGGTGAAGGTTGAGCGCTTTCGGCTCAACCTTCAAATTCAGGTGTTTCAGTCAGTCATCACAGAGAACAGACCAGACCGAGAAATATGGCGGCACCAACCCAATGATTAGAAAGAAAGGCTTTGAAACAAGGATCCCTTTCACGGTTGCGGGTTAACCATTGCTGGTGGGTAAAACCTGCGGCGGCGGCAACAAGGCTGACATAGAATGGCCAGGCTAATTCCAGCTGTAAACCCAGCATCAGCAGGGCTATCAGGGTAAACGTCTGAAAACAGGCAATAATCAGATTATCCATTTCGCCAAATAAAATGGCGGTGGACTTAATGCCGATCTGCAGATCATCATCTCGGTCCACCATGGCATACTGGGTATCGTAGGCGACAGTCCATAACAGATTGGCGATAAACAACAGCCATGTCTGAGTGGTCAGTGTGTCGGCCTCGGCGGCAAATGCCATGGGGATGGACCAGCCAAATGCGGCACCCAATACCACTTGCGGCAGATACGTGTGTCGTTTGGCAAAAGGGTAGGCTGAGGCGAGTAGCAGGGCGGCAAAGGAGAGATAGATGGTCAGGGCATTGGTGGTCAACACCAGGAGAAAGGCCACGAAAAACAGGCTGGCGGCGTATATCAGGGCTTCTTTCGGGGTTATCTTTCCGGTCACCAACGGACGTTGCCGGGTTCGTTTTACATGACCATCAAAATGTCGGTCAGCATAGTCATTAACAACACAGCCAGCGCTGCGGGTCAGCACCACCCCAAGAATGAAAACCACCAGATTACCAACAGAGGGTATGCCTTCGGCCGCGAGCCAGAGCGCCCAGAGTGTTGGCCATAGCAGTAGATAAATGCCAATGGGGCGATCAAGGCGAGCCAGTTGAATAAAGTCTTTCCAGCGTGGTACGTGCTGATCCAGCAGCTCTGCACATTTATCAGCGCCTGTTATCGATTGTATAAATTTCATCTGCGCCCTTGGAGTTCTGTGTTTTGGAAATATAGTCAGGGCCTTCCAGCCGACACATGTTTTGCCGATAAAAAAATGAGCACAGGCTGCCATGTGTCCAATATCTATGTAGTCTTGTCGGCCTACCAGAGCAAATTGCTTATAGCGGGAGACTATCATGTTTACAGAAGACTTACGCCCTCTTCAAGAACAACTTTTCAATCACTCCATCTACCAGAAAATTAACAGTGTGGAGACGTTGTCGGCCTTTATGGAAGCTCATGTATTTGCTGTATGGGATTTTATGTCGCTGGCGAAAAGATTGCAGCTTGAGTTTACTTCCATGCAGCTACCCTGGGTGCCAGTTACGGATGCCCCGTCTGCCCGCTTCATTAATGAAATTATTCTCTATGAAGAGACGGATAAGGATCTTCATGGCACGCCCATGAGTCATCTGGAAATGTATCTCGCTGCCATGAATGAAGTATCCGCGGATACCAGCAAAATCGAACAGGTAATTTATAGCATCAAGACAGGGGTTCCCTGGCAGCAGGCCCTGGTGGTTGCTGAGGTACCGGAATACATTCAGGCATTTGTTTCGGATACGCTGAAGATCGCCCAGTATGGTTCGTTACCGGAAGTGGCCAGTTATTTTCTTTTCGGCCGTGAAGATGCCATTCCGCAGATGTTTTCTTCCCTGTTGAATCATTGGGAAATCCCCCCGGCGTCCGTTCCTGCCATGACCTACTACCTTGAGAGACATATTGACCTTGATGGGAATGAGCATGGCCCGGCAGCAGAGAACCTGCTGAAACAGTCTATAAATGGGGACAAAACTGCCGAAGCATCGGCCGTTGCCAAGGCGAAAGAGGCTATTTCGGCACGAATAAGATTTTGGGATGGTCTTGAGAAGCAATTGGACAAAGTTACCGCTGGACAGGGGGCTGTTGACAAAGCAGAGCCTATACTACCCGGTTTTATCTGAGACCTATGTACGGGACAAAACCTGAAGCAGGGTCTGAAATCCAATCTGATCATTTTTTGAACCTTCGTTTTTCAAAACCCTGCGGAGCATGTCTATTCCCAGTCTGAACAGAGCTTTGGCTGGCCGCATATGCTTATTCAGAGGGAGTTCTTTCGCTTCACCATAATGCCAGTGACCAGCAATCAAACACCAGGCAAATGTCAATGCAAGCATGCCCATTAGCTTTTCCATGCGGTCTAGATCCGTCATGTGGGTAGACTTAAGATCAAAGCCTCGACTTTTCAGGCAACCAAACAGCGTTTCTATCGACCAACGCTTAAAGTAGTCCTCAATCATGGTGTCTGGTTTCTGGGTTGCCACGACAATTAAAAGCCCCTTGATTGTGCGCCTTGCAGCAATATACAGATAAATACCTGAGACTTTGCGTTTGCTGTGCCAGGTCACTGTCTGGTCAAGCTTTATGTTCCAAAATAATTGTGCGGCTTTGATATTCTTGCCACAGTTACCCAGTACAGTAGTGCTTTCCTTGATTCGCAGTCGACAGACGATGCCCTGATTGTCCAGCCATTTGAACCAGTCACGGCCAATGAATTCACGATCAGCAAGTAGCTCATCTATCTTATCCGCTGGAATCAATTTCAGGGTTCGCTCCATGCAGAGTGTGTATCTGTCGAGATTCAGCCAGTGAAGTATCAGTTTACCCAGCTGCTCATAACAGTAGGTGTAACCGGCAAAAAAGCGCTTTATGCGGCGATAGCTTGATTCTGCCTGAGACTGACCTTGGAACTCTTCTGCCACACGATAAAGATTGCATGAGCGCCCACGTATCAAGCCGAGAATGAATTGTGCAAGAAATATAATCCGGGCTTGATGCCAGGGCAGATGAGCTTTAAGCTCCTTGGCTAATGAGCTGACTTCTTCCATGTACTTCTACTACGATAATCTGTTCGGAGGTTAGAGACCGCATAGATTACCTTACATGGGAAGTCAGCTCATCCCATCTAAACTCTTGCCAGCTCTGGCCTCCAGATTTTTTGTCCCGTACATAGGTTTCTCGGTTCATTGAATATAGTCACGACATTTCGGAGAATCATAACCGTAACCAGGCCAGCAATTCCCGCAAAAAATAGAAAAATGAAGATTTTCCGTAGCTTCTCAAAAACTGCTGGGTAACCAAACTACCAAGTATCTAAAGCCCTTGGTAATCACCGATACAGTACTATTGTTTTGTATATTTTTATCGGTTCCCAGCACTTTTTGAGAAGCTACGATTTTCCCTTAATTGTTTTATTGATTTTTTAGACACAACCAGAACCATCAGAAAAAAAACTGATCAATAGGTTAATTTAAATACACTGAA
>NZ_JBLYNV010000048.1:0-43744 GCF_049310165.1 Endozoicomonas sp. ALE010
GTGCTGGCGGCATCAAAGCTGAGCCAGGCGGGCAGGGCACTGCCATCGGCCAGGGTGGCGCTGTAGCTCAGGGTGTCACCATCCAGGTCAGTGAAGCTGTCTGCTGGCAGCTGGTAGCTGAAGGCGTCGTCCTGATCGGCACTCTGGTCTGCCAGCGCTGCGTTCAGCACTGGTCCGTCGTTGTTGCCGGTGACAGTGATGGTCAGGGTGCTGCTATCCGTCAGTGGCGTGCCATCATCATCTGAAACGGTGTAGTTCACCACGACGGTGGCGGTTTCACCGGTGGCCAGATAATCAAAGTCTGTACCGGGATTGAAGGTGATGTCATTGCCACTGAAGCTGACGCTGGCGGTGCCAGGCACAATAGCCTGGCTGTCACTGTCGTTGGTCATGGCAGCAATGCTGGCAGCGCTCACACTGAGCACATCACTGCTATCGGTATCACTGTCGTTGGCAAGGACATCGACGGTAACACTGTTGTCTTCCTGAGTGGTGCCGGTATCAACGACGGCCACGGGTGCATCGTTGGTGCCAGTGATCGTGACGGTCACCTGCTGATCCACGGTGCCACCCCGGCCATCGTCCACGGTGACGGTGTAAGACTGGGTCAGCACCTGGCCTGCTGCCAGGTAATCAATATCCGCATCGGGCACGCTGAAGGTCCAGTCCACCTGGCCGGTGCCATCGCCGGTGGTGTTATTGCTGACCGTGGGGGTAAAGGATCCGAGATATCCGGTGGTGTCCGAAGTGACGCTGACGGTCTGGATATCGGTCAGATCCCCATCAGCAATGGTGAAGCTGCCGCTGTCAGACAGTGTATTAATGCTCTCACCATTGGCTCCATCGGTAATTTCGGTGATGGCTCCGGTCACATCTGTGGCAGCCGTAACGGTGGGAAGCTTGTTGTCGGTGCCGGTGACGGTGATGGTCAGTGTGCTGTTATCAGTCAGTGGCGTACCATCATCATCGGTGATTGTGTAGTTGAGCACCACCGTAGCCGTTTCGTCCTTGTTCAGATAGTCGAAATCGGTACCGGGATTGAAGGTAACATCGTTGCCGTTGAAGCTGACACTGGCCGTGTTGAGAGTGACGGGCTGTTGATCACCATCATTGGTCATGGTGGCAATGCTGGCGGCACTGACACTGAGCGTATTGCTGGTGTCCGGGTCACTATCATTGGCGATTACATCGACGGTGACGTCGCTGTTTTCCCAGGTGTTATCGGTATCTGCGGTGGCCACCGGTGCATCGTTGGTGCCGGTAACGGTGATGGTCAGGGTGCTGCTATCAGTCTGTGGTGTGCCGTTATCATCGGTAACGGTGTAGTTCACCAGAACGGTAGCGGTTTCGCCGGTGGCCAGATAATCAAAGTCACTGCCGGGATTGAAGGTGATGTTATTGCCACTAACGTTGAGACTGGCGGTGCTCAGCGGAACAGCGTGACTGTCACTGTTGTTGGTCATGGTGGCAATGCTGGCTGCGCTGAGACTGAGCTCGTTGCTGGCATCCGGGTCAGAGTCATTGGCAATAACATCCACGCTGATACTGTTGTTTTCCTGAGTTGCGTCAGTATCGGCGGTGGCTACCGGGGCATCATTAGTGCCGGTTACCGTGATGGTCAGGATGCTGTTATCCGTCAGTGGTGTTCCATCATCATCGGTGATGGTGTAGTTCACCTTCACCGTGGCGGTTTCGCCACTGGCCAGGTAATCAAAGTCGGTACCGGGATTGAAGATAACATTATTGCCGCTGAAGCTGACACTGGCGGTATTGTGGAGAATGGTCTGGCTGTCGCCATCATTGGTCATGCTGGCAATACCGACGGCATTGACACTGAGCCCATTGCTGGTGTCCAGGTCACTGTCATTGGCGATCACATCCACAGTAACGCTGCTGTTTTCCGCGGTATCACTGGTATCTGCGGTGGCTACCGGTGCATCGTTGGTGCCGGTGACAGTGATGGTGAGGGTGCTGCTATCCGTCAGTGGCGTGCCATCATCATCGGTAACGGTGTAGTTCACTACGACGGTGGCGGTTTCACCGGTGGCCAGATAATCAAAGTCGTTGCCAGGGGAAAAGATTACGTTGTTGCCACTGAAGCTGACACTGGCGGTGCCGGGCACAATGGCCTGGCTGTTGCTGTTGTTGGTCATGGTGGCAATGCTGGCAGCGCTCACACTGAGCACATCACTGCTATCGGTATTACTGTCGTTGGCAAGGACATCGACGGTAACACTGTTGTCTTCCTGAGTGGTGCCGGTATCGACGACAGCCACGGGTGCATCGTTGGTGCCGGTGATCGTGACGGTCACCTGCTGATCCACGGTGCCACCCCGGCCATCGTCCACGGTGACGGTGTAAGACTGGGTCAGCACCTGGCCTGCTGCCAGGTAATCAATATCCGCATCGGGCACGCTGAAGGTCCAGTCTACCTGGCCGGTGCCATCGCCGGTGGTGTTATTGCTGACAGTGGGGGTGAAAGATCCGAGATATCCGGTGGTGTCCGAAGTGACGCTGACGGTTTGGACATCAGTCAGATCCACATCAGCAATGGTAAAGCTGCCGTTGTCAGACAGTGTATTGATGCTCTCACCATTGGCATCATCGGCAATTTCGGTTATGGCTCCGGTCACATCTGTCACCGCCGTGATGGTGGGAGCAATGCTGTTGGTGCCGGTGACGGTGATGGTCAGGGTGCTGCTATCAGTCAGTGGCGTGCCATCATCATCGGTGACTGTGTAGTTGAGTATTACCGTGGCCGTTTCGCCATTGGCCAGATATTCGAAATCGGTACCGGGATCGAAGATAACATTGTTACCGCTGAAACTGACACTGGCCGTGCTGAGAGTGACGGGCTGTTGATCACCATCATTGGTCATGGTGGCAATGCTGGCGGCACTGACACTGAGCGTATTGCTGGTGTCCGGGTCACTATCATTGGCGATTACATCGACGGTGATGGCGTTTTTTTCCCAGGTGTTATCGGTATCTGCGGTGGCCACCGGTGCATCGTTGGTGCCGGTAACGGTGATGGTCAGGGTGCTGCTATCAGTCAGTGGTGTGCCGTTATCATCGGTAACGGTGTAGTTCACCAGAACGGTAGCGGTTTCGCCGGTGGCCAGATAATCAAAGTCACTGCCGGGATTGAAGGTGATGTTATTGCCACTGACGCTGAGACTGGCGGTGCTCAGCGCAATAGCCTGACTGTCGCTGTTGTTGGTTACGGTGGCAATGCTGGCTGCGCTGAGACTGAACCCGTTGTTGGCATCCGGGTCAGAGTCATTGGCAATAACATCCACGCTGATACTGTTGTTTTCCTGAGTTGCGTCAGTATCGGCGGTGGCTACCGGGGCATCATTAGTGCCGGTTACTGTGATGGTCAGGGTGCTGTTATCCGTCAGTGGTGTTCCATCATCATCGGTGACGGTGTAGTTCACCTTCACCGTGGCCGTTTCGCTACTGGCCAGGTAATCAAAGTCGGTGCCGGGATTGAAGGTAACATTATTGCCACTGAAGCTGACACTGGCGGTATTGTGGAGAATGGTCTGGCTGTCGCCATCATTGGTCATGCTGGCAATACCGGCGGCATTGACACTGAGCCCATTGCTGGTGTCCAGGTCACTGTCATTGGCGATCACATCCACAGTAACGCTGCTGTTTTCCCCGGTATCACCGATATCTGCGGTGGCTACCGGTGCATCGTTGGTGCCGGTAACCGTGATGGTCAGGGTGCTGCTGTCCGTCAGTGGCGTACCATCATCATCAGTAACGGTATAGTTCACCACGACGGTGGCGGTTTCACCGGTGGCCAGATAATCAAAGTCGTTGCCAGGGGAAAAGATTACGTTGTTGCCACTGAAGCTGACACTGGCGGTGCCGGGCACAATGGCCTGGCTGTTGCTGTTGTTGGTCATGGTGGCAATGCTGGCAGCACTGACACTAAGCATATTGTTGCCATCCAGGTCACTGTCGTTGGCAATGACATCGACGAAAACGCTGTTGTTTTCCCCGGTTGTGTCAATATCGGCGGTGGCTACTGGCCCGTCGTTGGCTCCGGTGACGGTAATGGTGGTGATGGCATTTGAGGTCATACCACCATCGTCACTCATGATGTAGTGAATGGTGATGACAGCTGACTCACCGGTTGCCAGATAATCAAAATCTGCCCCTGGGGTAAACTGCAGCCGGTTATCGACAATGCTGACAGAGCCCTGACCAGCCATGACATTGCCCAGGTTATCGACAATCTCAGCGCTGAGGAGGTTGAAGTTGTCTGGTCCATCAGCCAGATCCTCATCAACATCATTTGCCAGTACATCGATGATCAGTACATGATTTTCATGGCTGTCATCAACATCGTCATAAGCTTCAGGCACTTCATTGAGATCATTAATTGAAACACTGACGGAGGCATTTCTGCTGATACCATTCTGGCTAGTTACTTCGACGGTTAAGTTGTAGCTATCTCTTATTTCATGATTCAGGGGGCCGGTAACGAGCAGTTCACCGGTTGTGGGCCTGATGGCAAAGGCGTTGTCTTCATTACCTCCGATAATGGCAAACGTCATATTGTCAGATTGGCTGGCAATAACCTGACCTACGACCGCAGAGCCGTCTTCAGGGACGTTTTCATTAACGTTAAAGTTTTGACTTTCGATGACTGGAGCAATGCTTTCAGGGGCAGAAGGTTGATTGTCGCTCAGCTGACTAATTGAGTTGAACTCCAGTTGACTGAGTTCGTTACCTTTTGATTGATCTTCCGTTGATTGGCGGTCTGTATTTTGACTGTTTTCCTGCTCAATGACGACCGTAGTAGGTAACCGTGATTGGGTAATGCCTGTATCTGATTGATCTGAAGTGCTTTGTGTTGAATCTGAATTATCTGATTGCTCTGTTGGTGAGTCATTAACCTGTTCGCTTTCTTTAACTTGATCACTTTCATCAGCTTCATCGCTTTGATCACTTTCTTCGCTTTCTTTATCTTGATCGCCTTCTTCGCCGGCAGCCGTTGGATCAAGACTATTAACGATCTCTGCCCCCATCACTACTTGTTGCGCCACCGGAACCGTTAGAGATTGACCATTTAATAATTTGACGACAACTTCTGAACCGGACTCATTATTAATGACTTCATCAAGAAAAATGGGGTCACCAACCTTTTTGGTGACAACGTTTCCATTTGAATCAGTGACTTCAATGGCCGAAGTGGCATCGGTTACATATCCTATGACGGGGATATTTTTGTCAGAATTCATTAGTTTACCTCTTCCGCTAAGGTGTTGTCCGGCTTACATGCGGTTCATGAACTTATTCAGTAATTGTAGTTGTTTGATGTGGGGTATAATCAGTCAACATATTTAAAAAGACAGATTCGTATTCAGATGAATCATCGGTCATTTTGATCAGTCAATTTTTTGATTGTTTTGTTTTTATTATTAGAGATTGAAGGGTTTCATCAAGCGTTGATTCCAGTGAAGCGATTAACGCTGATGCCTCTGCCAGCTGGCTGGCTTTACCTTCCTTCTCGATGTCGGCGGCAATCATTGCCAGCTGTGTGGCACCAAGATTGTTACTGCTTGATTTCAGGGTATGGGCTGCTCTTACCAGCACCTCCCGGTCTGCATCTTTGGAAGAGAATTTGATGTCGGCCATTAATTTAGGGGCGTCTTCCAGATAGCTGTTAATCAGTACCGGGAACTCTTCTTCCATCAACTCCTGAAGTGCATTGAAGACGGACTGATCAATCAATGGATGCTGTTTTGATAGATCCGGTTTGCTGGCAATCGTCCGGTTTTTTTCTGCAGCTTTCGGTGTTCCTGTTTGTGGCGGTGTGTCGTGAATCAGCCAGTGCGCCAGCCTCTCCCTGAGGTGGTCAATTTTGACCGGTTTGCTCAGATAGTCATCCATGCCGGCAGCCAGGCACTTTTCCCGGTCTTCAGCCATTGCATTGGCGGTCATCGCGATGATCGGTATTCTGGGTAACTGTTGCTCACGCTCTCTTTGTCTGATCAGACCTGTGGCTTCATATCCGCTCATCTCCGGCATTTGGCAGTCCATCAGCACCAGGTCGTAGGTTTGGTGTCGGCTCATGTTGACCGCTTCACGACCATCTTCTGCTATATGAATATGACTCAAGCCAATTTTTTTCAGCATGCTGGTAGCGACTTTCTGGTTGACCATATTGTCTTCTACCAGAAGTATCTGGATGCTTTCGGAGAATACTGCCGTTTCTGGTTCATGTTGGTCTGTCAGACCATCCGGTTGTTGGCTGGCGTAATGCATCACCTGCATGGCGGTATCCAGCAATCTGGACTGTCGGAATGGTTTGCTCAGGCAAGCGGACAGCCCGGCCGCTTGCTGTTGTTCTTGAGGGATAAAACCGGTCGAGCTAAGCATGATTCTGCGAATGGACTGTAAGTCGGGATCGTCTTCGATCACTTTAGACAATTCCAGCCCATCCATGTCGGGCATATTCATATCCAGAAAGACAAGCTCATAGGGCTGGTTATTGTTATGAGCTTTTCTCAATAGCTGCAGAGCGTCTTTTGCGGTTGATGCCTCGTTGTGATCCAGGCCCCAGGCTGTTAGATAGTGGCGAAGAATCTCCCGGTTGGTGTGATTATCATCAACGACCAGGGCTTTTATACCGTCCAGTGCATGAAGTGTCTGAGACTTTTGCCTGCATTGGTTTTGGGATATGGCCATCTCCAGAGTGAAGGTGAATGTGGAGCCGAGACCTTCAGCACTGATAACACGGATGTTGCCTCCCATTAGCTCAACCAACTGTCGGGAGATCGTCAAACCCAGACCGGTGCCTCCAAACTTCCGGGTAGTACTGCCGTCGGCCTGGGTAAACTCATTGAACAGGGTTGGCAGGATATGTTCAGCAATACCAATGCCGGTATCCTCCACAGAAAATTCAATTTGTGCCGACGCCTGTGACCGTTTGATCAGGTTTACTTTAACGCTGACCTCTCCCTTGATGGTGAACTTTATGGCATTGCCAATCAGGTTGGTTAGCACCTGCCTAAGTCTTACCGAGTCTCCTTTCAGTGTGGCTGGCAGGTCAACATCGGTATAGCAGCTAAGCTCCAGGCCCTTCTCTCGGGCGGTGCCTGCCAGTAATGTGCAGACATCTTCAACAACATCCCGGACTGAAATATCCACTGCCTCAATGGTCATCTTGCCAGCTTCAATTTTTGAAAAGTCGAGAATGTCGTTAATGATGGAAAGTAGCGAATCAGCAGAGGAATAAGCGGTATTCAAAAAATCATTTTGTGTTTTTGTGAGTGGGGTGTCTTTCATCAGGTCCAGCATGCCAAGAACACCATTCATCGGCGTACGGATTTCATGGCTCATATTGGCCAGGAAAGAACTTTTGGCTTTGACCGCATCCAATGCGGCTTCTTTGGCTTCATTAAGCTCCGTCAGATTTTCTTTCAGCCCCCGATTGGCCATTTTCAGTTCATTGGTTCTACTGGTAACGGTGGCTTCCAGGTTTTCACGATGTTGTTGCAGTCGGTCATCTCGTTCTTTGATCTGCATGAGCATGTTATTGAAGCAGTCATACAGTTGCCCAATCTCATCGTTGTCGTATTTTTGCACCTGGCGATCATACTGCTGGTATTTGGTGATTTCGCTGATGGTATCAGCCAGTTCTGTAATGGGCCGTGCCAGCAGTTTTTGCAGCCTGGCACTCAGCATTGCCGCCAGTACGATAGAAATTAATGCCGCAATCATGACCAAAAACAAGATATGAGTGAGGTGCAGGTAGAGCTCACTCAGGTTTGACTGGATATAAATGGCACCAATAAACTGACCATCCAAATTGATAGGACGATATAAATGCAGCTTGGCTTTGCTGAATAAGGTAACGGGCTGGTTGAGTTCCTGCAGGGTAAAGGCCCAGGGTTGCTTCTTTTCCCGATGATAGTCGGCGACGCGCTCACCGGACGGATTTAATAAGTAGGCTGCTTCTATTTCATTGGTGCTGGAGAAACCGTTCAATAGTTGTTCAGCTGCTATGGTATCCTCAAACATTAAAGCTGCCTGGGCATTGGCACCAATCACTTCAACCAGGGTTTCCAGTTTACTGACCAGCAAAGACCGTGAGTGCATATATTCACTCACGGTTTGCACACTCAGGGTCACCAGCAGAACGGAATACGCCGTTATCAGCATGGCGTATCGTAACTTCTTTTTAATGGGCAGGTTCTTAAATGTGATCATAATGACTATTTAACAACCTTGGCTAACCTCATTAATTGGGCATTAATTGTCAGGCTCGCGTTTCTGGTCGCACTCTGACTGATGGCAAACTGGATCCGGCTGCCGGTACGGATCAGTCCTATCACGCCACCTTGATAAGCGAAGTTCTCGCTATCACTGATGGTCAGTACCGATTCATTTTTTAATTTCTGTAAGATTTCGGATACGACATGTGGCGTTGAGTTATGGATGTAGACAATGTCGCACAGCTTTTCCAATGGGGCGCTGTGTATTTTATGAGTGACTGATATACGCCGCCCCCTGCTGAATTTATGATTGATTTTTTGCAGTTCACTGTTAATGGCTCCGCTACCAATAATGCACAGTGCCAGGGTCTGCTTTTTTCCGGGCCAGGCAACAAACTTGGACAGTTTATAGACAATGGCGGCCTTAACCTTATCAGCTTTGGTAACTTCACTGGCTGCTGATTGAGTTACGTTTAAGCAGCAGAGCAGAGCTATTGCAATGATTGCGCAGGTTTTGTTGATTATGATCGGCATGAAGTGATCTCCCCCATCCGATTAATGTTGCCAGCGTAACTGCAGGTACCAGGATTCCTGTACCTCAGTTTCGCCGAGCCCGCTGAATATTTCATCGAATTCCAGCCGTTGTTTGTCGAACAGGTTCTTGCCGGTCAGGGACAGTTCAAGGTCTTTGCCGAATTTTTTGGCTACCCTGAAGTCCAGGGCCGTGTTGGCACTAACTTCTGCATCTCTGAGGTTATCCATATAGCGTACCCAGAAATCCAGATACCACTGGTGGGGTAAGTTCATGTAAGAACGGATATTGGCGGTATTGTTGGCACTGAGGGTTTCCAGTAAGTGTTCATTTCCCCTAAGGTAGCTGTTGGTTATAGCTGAACCGGAATCCTTGCTGAATGCATCAACACCCAGAAAACTGTAGTTAAATTGCAGTTTCCACCAGGGGGTTGCCTGCCAGTCTGTTGTTACCTCCAGACCATAAGTGTTAGCCGTTAGCCCGTTGGCAAATGTGGTTGAATATTCTACGGCGGGTTTGCTTCCATTGTCGCCATAGGAGCAAAGCATGACTGAACTGTCAAAAGTGGTTCTATCCAGGCAACCGGGTTGATCAACGTAGGCCAAAAGATCTCTGTACTGATTGAAAAAGGCAGTGATATCAAACAGTAGCCGGTTATTAAACTGCTCTCTATAGCCCACCTCCAAAGCAAACAATTTTTCCGAATCCAGTTGATCATTGCCACTGATAGCTAATAAGTCTGGAGTAGCGGTTCCCGGTACAGGAGCGTCCTCTTCTCGCAGGAATGCAATGCCACGGGAGGTTACCGATGTTTCACTGATTGATGGTGTCTTTAACGCACTGGCCGCTTTCATCCACAGGGTTTGCTGGTCCGATATCTTCCAGGTCAGACTGGCATTGGGCTGAATCTCATAACCGGTAAAGTCGTTATGCTCAAAGCGGGAGCTAAGCGTCAGAGCCCATTGCGGTGAAAGAGTAATGTGATCCTGAACAAATGCGCTGTATAGCCGGTCCGTTCGCCTGGCAGGTGCCATGGTGATGTTGTTCGTGGCGCTGTTGAGGTTATATTGGGTCAGTCGATAACCCAGGCCCCAGATGATGTCATGATCGTTGCCGGGCAGTATCTGGTGCTGAAACTCAAGGTCGGCAGTATCTCGCTTTTCCGTGAACCGGTAATCATAATTTTCATAGCGGTCATAGTAGCCTTTGAGGGCAAAGTGGCTGCCGTCAGCCTGGTACTGTTTATAGCTGCCGATCAGATGCCCACCCTTTTGATCTCTGCTTTGATTGTTAATGCGATCCGGGCTCAGTGTGGTTTCATTGAAGATTTTTAAGTCGGGGCGGGTTGTGCCGTCATAAAGTTCACTCTGAAGTGACGCTTCAGCCCCGTTTGATGTTCGCCAATTCGCTTTAAATCCTGTTCGTTTTAATGTCCAGTCGTCATTGGCATCGGTACCGTCTTTGTTCGCTAATCCATCGCGGTTGAAGGTTTTGAAAAACGCCCGGTAGTAGCCAGAATCCCCTAATTCCCCACCGTAGCGATAGGCCCCAAAGGCTTTCTCTTCCGAACCAAACCCGGTAGACAGCAGACCACCCTGGGTATCTGCCGCATGTTTGGTAATAATATTGATCACACCATTTACAGCATTGGCACCCCACAGCGCCGCCCCCGGGCCGCGAATCACCTCAATACGGGCAATATCTTCCAGCATGGTATCCTGGACATCCCAGTTAACACCGGAGAACAGAGGCGAGTAAACGGTGCGACCATCGATCAGTACCAGCAATTTATTGGCAAAAATGTAATTAAAACCCCGGGTACTGATGGACCAGGTATTGCTATTCAACCGGGCTACCTGCATGCCAGGGACCATTCTCAGTGCCTCTGGAATGGATGTCACACCTGAACGCTGAATATCCTCATTGGTGATAACAAACACAGCGGCAGGGGAGTCCATCAGGCGCTGTTTTCTTTTGGATACCGATGTGACGTCGGGGACATCCAGTGCGATCAGCTCTTCCAGGCTGAGATCCAACAGCCCATCATCGGTTATTTCCGGATCGGAATCAGCCTGAAGACTCATGGGAGCGATGAGAGAAGAAAAAATTCCAGCCAGCAGCAGCGCATGATTTGATGGTTTCAAGGTTCCACTCCATTGGATTTATTGAAGAGAGAAGTGCTGCTGAATCATTCTCTGTTCATCCCGGGTATGACTGCTCCATTGCTTGATCTTTGAAGCGTTGCAATACCTGTTTATCTTATTAGCTCTTATTAAAAATTTAGCCCTGATTTCAGGGCTCGTCTGACTATTTCTCACTTAGCCTTCTGGATGGCTCTCAGGAAGGCTGCGGCATCGGCAATCCCGGCACCGCACCTGAAGGTTGAGCAATCGCTATCTGAGGCAAAGGGTCTGGCTGCTTCTTTCAACAGGCGCTCGCGCTCAGAAGGTGACAGCGTTGGATTGACAGCGTAACTAAGGTCAATTAAACCTGCGATATGTGGTGCTGCCATGCTGGTGCCCTGCAGCTCAGCGTAGGAGCCGTTTGTCGGACCGTTCAGCCCGGAATTGTACAATGACAGGATGCCATTGCCCTGGAAAAGAGTCTCACCACCGGGAGCCATAATGTCGATATCGGTACCATAATTTGAGTACCAGCTGAGGTTTCCTGTGCGATTGATAGCACCAACAACTATGACATTTTTGCAGTTTGCCGGCGTGCTCATCGCCACATTTTGTTGCTCATTGCCTGCTGCAACCACCACCGTGACACCCGCAGCAACCACTTCATCAATGGCGTCCTGATAGGTTTGCGGACACCAGAGCGCTTCACCACCAAGGCTTAGATTCAGTACGTTGACCGGATTGGGGTTTATCGGGAGTCCATAGACTTTCAGGCCTGCTCCCCAACGCATGGCTGATACGATATCGGAGGTATAACCACCACATCGCCCAAGCGCCCTGAGCGTTTGCACCCCGGAGAGCCAGGTAACCCCTGAAACACCGACGCTGTCATTGGTTTTCGCCGCAATCGTGCCCGTAACATGAGTACCGTGCCAGCTGCTCTTTCGGGCATTAGCCGGAACCGGGTCACCGAATGAGGAGCCGCAGGCTCCTGGCTGCAGAGCGTCTCCCGGATCCCGGGGGTTACTATCCCAGCCATCACCATCATTCGCCATCCAGGGATCAGAAACAAAATCATAACCTGCTACCAGTCTGCCATTAATCTCCTGGTGGTCAGTAATCCCGGTATCAATAACACCGATCACATTGTCAGTACTGCCAATGGATATTTCCCAGGCAGCAGGGAGATTAATACCCGCTCCGGTTTCAAAGTAGTGCCATTGCTGATTATAAAGGGGGTCGTTGGGGACTCTCATGGCCTGCATTACCAGGTCTGGCTCAGCAAACTTTACCTGGGGATCGTCTTCTAATCCGGCTGCCAGCGTCTTTGCATCGTCAAGATTAACGGTGGCTCCTATTGGCAGTACTTCCTGCCTTTTTCCGGCAGCAACCCCATAACCACCATGGGTTACGCCCTGTTTAATAAAAGCTAATGCTCTGGCTTCGGTAGGCTTTTCTTTAAAGTGAACAATGACTCTATCTGTGCGTTGTAATAAAAGTCGGTAATTATCTACTTCAGCCTGTGAAATGAATGTTGGTGTCAACAGTGTTGCTGCTAAAACAATCCTTGTCAGCAGTGAGTTCATTGATGCTTGCCTCAGGGGTAAATAATTAACCAAATAAAATTTTTAACTCTATTTGGTTAACTACTTGTAGGAATTTGGAATCCACCTAAGAAAAAAGTATGGTGGATGGAAATAGAAGCTTCAAAGTATTTTGGATAGTTGACGGCTGATCTGATATTGGACGTCACAAAGCACCTAATGGTATTGGCAGGTTTGATGTTACTGTCGATTTGTCTTCTGGAAAACGCTGCCATTATTTCGGCAGCACTGGTCAGTATTGATGGTTTTATCCCATCTTAGCTGGCTTTTCTGGCACTTTTTTTGGGTCATTTACTGTAGAATTTATTAAGGCATGGAAATAGTGGAAACCTGGTCAGCCCCTGAACAAAATAAAATCAACAACTGAAGAGGATGATGCTTCATGAATACATTATTAAGGATAGCTACGGTCCTGCTGATGGCATTGAGCCTCAACGCCTTTGCTGACAAACTGTATTTGAATTACGACAACAGTGTGCAGGAAAAATGGCTGGTGGATATTCTTGGCTTTATTACAGCTGCGGATAAGAATTGGCCAGAAATGAACTGAGTGTTGGCGCGATTGTGTGAAGTATAGTAGAAAGATAGTTTAGTTTTTAGAGGATGTTTCCTGCTGTTTTTGATAAATCAGTGTTGAGGTGGCAACGCCGAAATTTTTTTGGGGGGGGTGGCCTGACAGTTGCAGCAGCAAGTTGATGATGGCCAAATGGTGCGTGGTGTGACATTGCAAAAATAACAGCTCACGAATGACCGATGTTTCCGTCTTAACGACAGTTCCATTGGTATCAATGCAGGCATTGAGTGTGAGATGGATCTCACCCGATGCATTCTTTGTCAACTTCACCAGCCGCTTCTTGATACTCAGCAAAGCGCCTACTGCAGAAGCGACATTCCTCTCACATTCCGGGTCTCTGTCCCTGTTGTCGTAGTTAATGTATCTACTATCCAGACCGGATAAAAAACACTGATAAAACTCAATGATATGACGTACATGAGCGCCTATGGTTTGAGCACTGTCAGGAGCGACAGCTTTCTGACAAGTATTTGCAGGAAGTCTTTCAATAACCTGAATCAAATCAGACAGCAACTGTTCATTACATCGGCAGGCATTGGATAGTGACATTGGACTCTGAACCTTATCACTTGATTTACTATTAATCCGTGCCATGTTGGCGCAACATCAGGCCCACGGCACACTTCGGGCTTCTTAGCCATGTCTTATAACTTTTCAGTGTTGCACAGGCTGTTGAGTTTTGTATACAGGGTAGTCAGCTCAAAAAATTCAGAGGTATGTTCTATTCAGGTCGTTAACCGGGATGGTGCTATGTAAACTTCCCACTAAACTAGTTAGAATGCTCGTGCCAGTCAGCGATGAGCTCTTAGACAGCCCTGAGCTCTTTGACAGTCATGAGCCAATAAACAGCGTTAGCTTTACTGAGAGTCAACCGAGGAAAAATAGATGAGCAATATACCTTCTGAGTTACGGTATCTGCGTTCCCATGAATGGGTCAGGTTGGAGGAAGATGGTACCGTCACTATTGGTATTACAGATCATGCCCAGGAAGCCCTGGGGGACGTGGTTTTTGTTGAACTGCCTGAGCAGGGTGCTTTGCTCGCTGCAGGTGATGAGGCCGGCGCTGTAGAGTCTGTAAAAGCTGCCTCAGAGATCTATGTGCCATTGACGGGTGAAGTGATTGACGTTAATGGCATTCTTGAAGACGCTCCGGAAACTGTCAACAGTGATCCTTATAATGATGGCTGGTTCTTCAAGATGAAACTTGATGATGATGGTGAAC
This sequence comes from Endozoicomonas sp. ALE010, assembly GCF_049310165.1. NCBI lineage: Bacteria > Pseudomonadati > Pseudomonadota > Gammaproteobacteria > Oceanospirillales > Endozoicomonadaceae > Endozoicomonas > Endozoicomonas sp. ALE010. The sequence continues at coordinate 14,290 of NZ_JBLYNV010000048.1, forward strand.
TCGGTGATCTGATGGATGCAGAAGCCTATGGTGAGTTTATTGAGTCAGAGTCCTGATTGCTTCCGGGCAAGCTGATCCCCGCATCTGAAGTCATTACCTGTTACCAACCACCTGCTGCCAAGAGACAGCAGTGGGTGTGTTATCGGATTGATGCTCTCCTTATACTTCACTTAAGTGCCGGATTTCCTGATGGTTACAGGCAGCCTATCTTTCAAGCTATTTTTTATAAGGACAGCAACCATCCATGAATGATGAGCAGTTACTCCGCTATAGCCGACAAATTATGCTGCCCCAGGTTGATATCGAAGGGCAGGAACGGTTGCTGTCATCAAGCGTTTTAATTCTTGGCCTGGGTGGGTTGGGCTGTCCGGCAGCTCAGTATCTGGCAGCAGCAGGCGTGGGACACATGGTGCTGGTTGACCCGGATACGGTGGATACCAGCAACCTTCAGCGGCAGTCCCTCTATTGTGCCGATGATCTGGGGGCTGCAAAAGTCTCCGCTGCACAGGCCCGGCTGTCGGCAGTCAATGACAGTATTCAGATTGAGACCATCCATGGATGTCTGGCAGGTGAAGGCTTGTCAGAGCAGGTGAGAAAAGCGACTGTGGTTCTGGATTGTACCGATAACTTTACCAGTCGGTTTGCCATCAATGCTGCCTGTGTCAGGTCCTCTGTTCCCCTGGTCAGTGGTGCCGCCATCAGGCTTAACGGCCAGCTGACAGTTTATGATCGTCGTCAGCCAGGTGCTCCCTGTTACCGGTGTCTATACGATGAGCAGAGCAATGAAAACCTCAGCTGTTCTGAATCGGGAATTCTGGGGCCAGTGGTCGGAATGATCGGCACAATGCAGGCATTGGAAGCCATCAAACTGATTGCCGGATTTGGCAAAACATTGAACGGTCGTTTGATGATTTTTGACGCGATGACCATGGATTGGCAGACCATGGGGCTGCAGGCAGATCCGGAGTGTCCTGTCTGCAGCCGGGTGTAAATAGCGTCAAACTTTTGCGAGGGAGGTGTCAGGGTGGTGGAGGACTGTCTTCTACTGCCTCTAACAGACGGGCCTTGTAATCCGGGTCCAGGTCATTCCAGTGCGCACCAATAAGGGCTCCTTCAAGTGCGTAAAGCAATACCTTGGAAACTTTAAAGCCACGGTCACGAACCTTGCAGTAGGCTGCAACAGAGCCTACGTCATGGAGTTGTTCGAGCGTTCTGATGCCTACAGCGTTTAACCATTGTACGGATGTTTTGCCAAGGTTTTTTAATTCGATCAGATCAGTTGCCATGTACTGGATCCCTAACTCAACTCTAGCGTCCGTACCAGAGACAGCATGATTATTAAAAACTCAGAAGTCATTTTCCCTTAAGAATAGACCAGACTTTTGAAGTCCTCCCATAGAGTTATCAGTTATTACTGACGCAATGGTGTTTTGACGCCTTGTTGGGACTTTCCAGTGCATCATTTCGATGAGTGTGATGTGTACAATCTCCGCTCAGGACGAACGGAGCTTGGGAGTCATTGAAAGAAGGAACCCATCAAATTGAAGCCATGTACTGGCAACCAGATGGCTGATAAAGCCATTTTTTAGCCACGGTAAGCGACATGGGTCGCGCCTTTGCTAATCAATCGTCATTTTCGATACCAAAATACCTCCTGAAGGGAAACAATATAGACATTTCCCGATCACTTTCGTTTTCCGAACAAGATCAACAACAGGCTCCAGCGTATAATCGCCATCATGGTAAAAAAATCGACGACTAAAAAAGGCAGGCCCGCCAAAAAGACCCGGTCATCCACTAAGCAAAGGCAGGGCAATCCGGTACCGTGGAAATCTATCCTGCTCAAGCTGGGCTTGACGCTGGTGGTTCTGGTTTGTGCTTACGCTGTCTATCTGGATGCCGTAGTCACTAAACAGTTTGAAGGGAAAAAGTGGGCGATACCAGCCAAGGTATTTGCCCGTCCTGTTGAATTGTATAAAGGCAAGCTGATAACCCCCGGTGATCTCCAGTCCCAGCTCAGGCGTCAGGGCTATCAGGCGGTGCGTGATGTGGCACGACCAGGTACGTTTGCCCGCAATGGCAGTCAGTTCGTTATTTATAGCCGGGGGTTTCACTTTCCCGATGGTGCTGAACCACCGCGCTATGTGCAGGTTGACTTTCAAGGTAATGAGGTGATTCGCCTCGCGGACCGGGATGGTCAAAACCTGCCACTGTTAAGGCTTGATCCACAGCCCATTGGTGGTATTTATCCGGCCAGTTATGAAGACCGCCTGCTGATTCGGACCGCCCAGACTCCCCGGTATCTGATTCCTGCCCTGCTGGCCATTGAAGACCGGGACTATTACGACCATGTCGGGATCTCACCCACCTCCATTGCCCGGGCCATGGTGGCCAACCTGAAAGCCGGAGGGGTTGTTCAGGGGGGGAGTACCATTACCCAGCAGTTGGTGAAAAACTTCTTTCTGACCAATGAGCGCACTCTGGTTCGTAAAGGTAAAGAAGCCATTATGGCACTGCTGCTTGAGCTGCATTACGGCAAAGAAGAGATTCTTGAAACCTATTTAAATGAGGTTTACCTGGGGCAGCACGGGCGTCGGGCCATTCATGGTTTTGGCCTGGCCAGCCAGTTTTACTTTGCCCAGCCTCTCAAGGAATTGAATCTGGCCCGCACGGCCTTGCTGGTGGCTATGGTCAAAGGGCCCTCCTGGTACGATCCAAGGCGATACCCTGAACGCGCTCTGGCGAGACGAAACCTTGTGCTGGATGTCCTGGCTGAGCGATCCATCGTGCCTGTTGCCGAAGTTGAACGCTCTAAAAAGTTGCCATTGGGCGTTGTCAGTCGGGAACTGGTCAGTACCAACGATTTTCCTGCCTATATCGATATGGTGAAAGAGCAGCTGCGCAAGGATTATGATGAGAAGGACCTGACCTCTGAGGGGCTGAGAATTTTCACCAACCTGGACCCGGTGATTCAGCGGGAGGCCCAGAACAGTGTTACCAGCACGTTAACGACTCTGGGTAAGGACAATCAGCTTCAGGGTGCCATGGTGGTTAGCTCTGCCCAGACCGGGGATCTTCTTGCCGTTGTGGGCGATCGAAACCCCGGGTATGCCGGATTTAACCGTGCCCTTGAGGCACGCAGACCGGTTGGCTCCCTGTTGAAGCCGGCAATCTATCTAACCGCGCTTGAACGGCCCGGTCAGTACACATTAACGACGCCTGTCCATGATACACCAGTGAAAATCAGTGATGGTCGTGGCGGTTACTGGGAACCTCAGAATTACAGCCGTGAATCCCATGGTCAGGTGCCACTCTATCTGGCGCTGGCGAAATCCTATAATCAGGCGGCAGCCAATACCGGGATGGCGGTTGGTTTGTCATCGGTCCTGGATACGCTTAAGAGGCTGGGTATCGGGCAGGAGTTACCACCTTATCCTTCGGTCTTGCTTGGCTCTCCATCCATGGCACCGATTGAGGTTGCCAAGATGTACCAAACCATCGCCAGTGGTGGCTTTCGTATGCCGTTGCGGGCGATCGATGCGGTGGTAGACAGCCAGGGCAAGCCACTCAGCCGGTACAGTATTTCTGTCGAGCGGGCTTTTCAGCCGGGGCCAATGGAACTGCTGCGTACCGCTTTGGGTATGGTAATGGCTGACGGTACGGGACGCGGCGTATATCAGTATGTTGAGCCGGGTATTGCCCTGGGCGGTAAAACAGGCACCACCAATGATCTCCGGGATAGCTGGTTTGCCGGTTACTCCGGTGATCTGGTGGCAGTGACCTGGATTGGCCACGACGACAACAGCCCGACAAAACTCACTGGCAGCAGTGGTGCTTTGAAAATCTGGGGTAACTTTATGTCGAATGTGCCGATGCAATCGGTAAAATCCCTGGGAGCCAGCAATGTGACCAGCGTCTGGGTAAATCCATCGGCAAATGGTCGCAGTCATCGCTATTGTCAGGGCGCTAAACCATTGCCCTATATCAAGGGTTCTGAGCCAAAGGCCTATGCCGGTTGCAAGGCTGATGTGAAGGATTCTCTGTTTGACAAAATCAAAGGGTGGTTTGAATGAAGTATGACACCATCTGTGAGTGGTGTGGCAAAGTGGTATCTTTTCCACCCTGGCTTTTCGTTGCGCTGTTGTTGGCCGCAGTTCTGACGGGTTGCTCTACGCCAGTATTGATACAGAAAGAACAGCCTGGAGTGGCATCATCACCCTATGAACAGCGTCAGGATGCACTGGGCACATTATTGCACCAGGCCTGGAATGCCCGGGAAGCTGGCAGGTTTGATGAGGCCGAGAGTGCACTTGGACGGGCGATGCGCATTGGCCCAACGGCTCCGGACGTTTATTACCAGCTGGCCCTGCTGCGTCAGGATCAGGGGCATGTTGCCCAGTCCCGGCAACTGGCTGAGAGGGCATTAAGTCTGGGACCGGGCTTTATGCTGGAACGAAAAATCACTCATTTGTTAAGTGCGTTGAATAGCTGATATGTCTGAAGAAGTTATTGTTTTGCTGGACGCTATGGAGTCAGAGCTGCGCAGGCAGGATGTCTGGCTTCCCATGCCTCCGTCGGTTGAAGCCATGAACAGCACCACACCTTTTTGCATGGATACCATGGCATTCAGCCAGTGGTTGCAGTGGATATTTGTTCCCCGCGTCAGGGCTATCATGGATGGGGGCGGCACTCTGCCAAAGGATTCAAATATCAAGTCCTATGCAGAGGAGGCGTTGCCCCTTGAACGGCTGGAAAGTGAAAAGCTGCTGCTGATTATTGAGCAGTTTGATCGATTAATGAGTTGACCTGCCTGTCGCAGGTCAATGGCTGATGGAATCTGCAGGCAAGCGCTGGTTATTCAGGTGCCGGATCTTGGTGGCGGATGACTGGCATGTCGATCCCGAATACCACAACAGCTGCGAAAAAAGTCGGCTATAGCAGCTGTACGGCCTCTGACTGGTTGATGCTCTTGTGGAACCATTTCTGACGCTTCCGTTGAAGGTTCTGCCTGTGAGGTTTGCAGGGCTTGTGGTTTGTCCTCTGGCTGAGAATCACTGATATTCGGGTCATGAGCTGATATTGCCGCTGGTAATGTTGTTGCAATATTAGAAAATGAATCTAATACGGAGGACATACTATCAGCACCGGCCAGTTGAGGTCTGGCTTCCCCTTCCGGTTGTGGATGAATCGTGCGGTCAGCTGCTTTTTTGTCATCTGGCACCTGCTCTGAATTAAATGCATCAGGAGGTGGTAGTAATGTTTCCCGTGATCTTGAAACTTCTGGCTCTGAGCTTGCGGCAGAAGAAATACCAACTGATTGACTTTGTTGTGTATATAAGATGGGGACTGAACCAGTAACAGAAGAATCCATAGCTACCTCTAAAAGGTCATTAAAGCATTATTTAGACCAATATTTTCACCGGTAGTTTCTCCTTGTTGATGTAAATTCAGGAAGATAAGGTAATTCATCTAAATTTCAGGTTATTTATACCCTATCTTATATATGCCCGAGATTTTTTATCTTTTTATCCAAAACTGCCTCTACAGGATAATCTCACTTAAACGCGTTTATTAATTCAATATTCTCCTGTGTACCGGATAGTGAGAAGTGGTTATTTTCTTTCATAAGTTGACCGGTACCATCAATATCCAACTGTGAAAGCAGTGTTAACACCTCTTGTCTGGATAGGTATTTTACCTGCTGTGACAGTAAACGAATCTTTTCCGGTAGTGTTCTGGCGGTTGCCATAAGCATTTCAAGTCGGCCAAATCTGATTTTCATGGTAAAGCTTTCGGCAGGCTGTGAGGTGATGGGTGCAAGCATTGCAGCCAATATACGGCTATCAATTTCATTTTCATGGTTTAACAGGTTGCAGAGCCATAACTTATCATCAATATTGATTTCGCTGCCGGATAATAATTTTACAATGGTATTAACCGTTAATTGAGCGGTACTCACGGCATTGGCTTTATATTCGTTCCAGAAACGTAGCAGGTAGTAATAGGTGGTGTCTGTCTTAAACTGGTTGTCACTTTTTGCCAGCCACTCAAGGCTTTTCAATGAGAACCGACACTTGGGGTGCTGAATAATGATCTCAATCCGGCTTGGGGATAAATGTGTGAGGTTCAGTTGCTCAAGGTAAAAGTCAGTGAATGCAGAGAGTAGCTGGTTCAACGTTGCATCGTGGATTTCGTTGCTGTCTGGTAAACTGTATTCTTTCGCCTCAAGCTCCCGATGTTGCCAGACTTCCAGAGCTTCGCTTACTTGCCACTGTGTGGCCACTTGAAAGTCATTGGGCAGGTAGCCGTTGAGATACTCTCCGCTGTTCTGGTTAGTGCTTTTCTGGCTGAAATTACTCGCCTGATGCTCAAGGGATTGTGGGAGGGGCGTGGCCGGTTGCCATGAAGCTATGGGATATCCATTGAAAGGAGTATCTGGATAGAAATAAAACAGATAGTCCCGGTAATCTTCAGCAAAATACCCATTCATAAGTAAGTAAAGTAAAGGGCCAAAGCGTTCTTCAGTCAGCGCTCTTAACACTGAATCCGCCATAAAGCCTTGCCGTAGCGTTTCGGCCACCGTTTTACCAGGTAGTTTATTGTCATGGAACACCGTCCAAAAGAGCCCCATACCATCGGTTAATTCTGCATGCTCTTTGGGATAAAGATTCTTAATAACGACCATGGCAAACAGCTTGTTGTTATTCGGCGCTTTAAAATCCGTGGATAACTGATCCAGGTAAATATGAAACTCATTAACGATATTGGTCATCAGTTTCATGTCGCCAATGGCGCTTGCAACATTGTAAATTAATGCTTTATCCATCCCACGGCTATTGATGGTTTTCAGCCGCTTATACAGTTCCGGGCCGGTATGTTCAGCATTGGGAGCGGGAATAATGGGAACCACCAGGTCAAAAAACCGGGTACGTTCGCTAGCCGTCAGTATTTCGTCCGCCAGGAGATAGATAAAATAGACGGGTTGTTTAATATGGCCTGAGCCATTCAGGTAGCCATTGACACAATACAGTGTTTCCAATGCTGTCTGCTGGGAAGGGCTTGTCAGGTTCTCAACAATGACCACATCATACCTGCCGTGGTTAAAGGCATGATTGATTTGATGGAGATAATGACTGACATCTGATCGGTCTGCACGGTTCTCCAGCCGGGTTCGCCTCTTTCTCTGGCCTGTTTTCAGTAACCCCGTAAATAGATACAGTACGACCAGTGTTCCCACCAGGAATAAGGAGAGTTCAGCTAATAATGGGGCATACTTTTTGGCAAAGGCCAGCATCGGGTCAGGTAAATACAGATGGAGTGCTTTGACCGTTGTACTTTGATCAATGCCCAGACTACCGCTGAGATAGCCCAGTGTTGCAATGGAATAGCTGGTCGATAAGGCCAGAAGCGCGCCAATGACTTTTTTCCAGCCTTTGGGTTTATGCTGCAGCGCCTTAATGTCATCGGGTAATTTGCCTGTGATGCTGCACAGAAGTTGCTCTAATAATTCTTTCTCATTTTCATTGCTATCCCCAGTAATGGGGGGATTGATTTCGGATAGCGGTGGCAAAAAAATCCGGGTGTACTTGAATTGTGGATTACGCTCGGTGAATGCATGAATAAACGCGCTTTTGCCGACACCAATGGCTCCGGAAATGGCAATATTTCGGGTTTCAGGCTGCTCTTCTACATTGAGGGCAGCCAGTAGCTCCCTCTCATACTTTTCGAATTGCTCATGTGGCATCGTCGTTGAGTTCAGAGGCCTGATAAGTGACTGGCCATCACGACGTTTCAGATACCGGGAAAATGTCCCTCCTGATGCCTTGCGAGCGGTGGTCGATCTGCCATGCTCAGGATAATGCTGCGAGTACTTTTCCCGGGCTGCCTGCCAACCTGCTCTTGCTGCTCTCCAGCCAGCCATGATTGCTTTGAGGTACCTGGTTTTACGGCGAATCAATCCTGACCGTTGAAGATGAGCCATCATTTCCCTGTAGCCTTTTCCATGACCAATGTTCGTGAGCCAACACATTAACTGTTTAAAATCGGCAGGATTTGGCAGTGGGTGAGCAGATATATTGGCCTGTTTTGATTGGCCAGCCTGTGACGTACATGGACAAATCGTTGTGATGCACCTTTACACTACAGGTATCGGCAGTTCTCTTTCCCCGGGGCAGGAACGTTCATCAAAAATGGCTGTCTGAGTCAGTAATTCCCGTGCAACCCCGAGAGTTTAACGTCTATGAATCTCGCTGATCTGACTGGGCCTTTTACACCGGACGTCAGTTTCCCTGCTAATGACGGTAATTCTCACCCTGTTTCCCCGGCTACCGTTGGACCAAGAGCTGTCTATCAAGTGCCAGTTGCAGCAGTGCAGTCTCAATTACGTGAGCAAAATCACATCAGAGATACGGTTCCGACAACCAGTACTTTATGGCCCAGGGAGGCTTCATTACCTGCACACATAAAACTGAGCGATGACATAAGCCAGCAAGTTAAACGGCAGTTATCAGACGATGCAAAGTGTATTGTTTACCATGCCAGCAGAAGCGCTGCTGATGGGGTAAAAAGCGTTCAATTCACTGAATATGCACAAAACCTTATGCGTCAGGATGGGTTTTCTGAAGAAGAGTTGTCCAGTGCTGTGAAGATGTGCAGTATGGTTGATTCCTCAGATACTTGTCACAAGCGCGACGACGATTGCGAGCTCCAGAGGCAGATCTATTTTGTTGCAAATCCAAAAGTGAATGAGTGGATACTTAACCACTTGATGTCCAGTTCTGACCTTGATCGCGATGTTGATGACATGATATTCGAGTATTCGGATGGCAACCGCTGGCATCCTTCGGGTTTCTTCGGTGCCACCGTTCCACAGACTCTGGTGGATGACAGGTATGTTCTGATATCCAAACAACACGGGTCACCTTTTGAGCCAGCTGACTTAAGTGTCAATGTTCAGAAATATATATCTGACAGGATTGCCAGGCATCACTGCGATACCCTCAGCAGGCTATCTGAAATCGTAGAATGCAGCAGCAGTGACAACGATGAAAAATTATCAATATTAAGCGATTTTCTAAAGCCTTACCGGTCAAACCCTGGTGACTCAGAAACAAGGTAAAAACCTGCACGACTATGGATACAGGAGCTCCTCCCGACGACGGGAATCGTCGATAACCTCGTACTCTCCATTATTGCATTAGTCATTTATCGTCTTTCTGTGACAAAAAAATTCGTGTTCATCGAGGCAAAATCCGTATTTGTATTGACGGATGGCTGCTGAAAGTCAAAAATGGCACCTCCTGAAGCCGCCCAAGAAGCTGCGTTGGGAATTATGCGACAATTTGATGCCGCTTATCTGCGGCTCAGATAAGAGTGTTCCTTAGTGTACCGACTTCTCGATCTTGTGCTGAGATCATTTGTTGGTGCACTGCTCCTACCCGCACAGGAATGTAGCATTTCTGCAAGCCAGAATTGTGAGTCTCATGCAGCCCGGAGCTGCACTTGTTGGTGAAGGCTGATCGTTAAGAGATGCCTTTTCGTGTTCGCCAATTTCTAACACGCTCTGTTTCAGGGACTGTTGGCATTGAGTCGGGATATTCAGCGGCAGAAGATGTTAATAGCGCCAGCAATTCGGGGCGATATAAAAATTCATTCCAAATAAAGCCGAGGGTTAGCAAGTGGAGCTATTATCCGGCGCGGACATGGTGGTCCGATCACTGGCAGATGAGGGAGTCGAGTATATATACGGGTACCCGGGGGGGGCTCTGCTGCACGTCTATGACGCTATTTTCCGGCAGAAGGCGATTACCCATATCCTGGTACGTCATGAACAGGCTGCCACCCATATGGCAGACGGTTACGCAAGAGCAACCGGCAAGCCGGGTGTGGCCCTGGTAACCTCTGGTCCGGGGGCAACGAATACCATTACCGGTATTGCCACTGCCTACATGGACTCGATCCCCATGGTGGTGCTTTCCGGTCAGGTGCCGTCTGCCTTTATTGGCAGTGATATGTTTCAGGAAGTGGATATGGTGGGTATTTCCAGACCCATCGTAAAACACAGCTTCCTGGTCAAGCGGGCTGAAGATATTCCAGAGGTCATCAAGAAAGCCTTCCATCTGGCACAGACCGGTCGCCCGGGGCCTGTTGTGGTTGATATCCCCAAGGATATTACTGACCCGGGCAAAAAGTACCAATACAGTTACCCGCAAAAGGTACGGCTGCGTTCCTATAACCCACCGGTTAAAGGTCACAATGGCCAGATTCGCAAAGCGGTTGAACTGCTGGCAGAGGCTAAAAAAACCATTATCTATGCCGGTGGCGGTGTTATTTTGGGCAAGGCGTCTGAACAACTCACAGCGCTGGCGAAAACATTGAATGTACCGGTGACGAATACTCTGATGGGCCTGGGTGCCTACCCTGGTTCGGACCATCAGTTTGTCGGTATGCTCGGTATGCATGGCAGTTACTGCGCGAACCAGGCGATGCACAATGCGGACCTGATTCTGGCAGTGGGCGTCCGTTTTGATGACCGGGTGACCAATAACACATCAAAGTTCTGCCCGGATGCCAGGATCATTCATATTGATATTGATCCGGCCAGTATCTCCAAGAATATACCGGCGGATGTGCCGATTGTCGGGCCAGTGGATGCGGTACTGGACACCATGATCCGTCAGATAAAAGAGACCGATACCCGTATTGGTCAGGAAGCGCTCGATAGCTGGTGGCGTCAGATCAATGAATGGCGTGAAGGTCGTGGTGGCCTGTTCCCTTACGACAAGGGTGACGGCACTATTCTCAAGCCTCAGCAGGTTATAGAAACACTGTATGAAGTAACCCGGGGTGAAGACACCTACATCACGTCCGATGTTGGTCAGCACCAGATGTTTGCTGCCCAGTATTATCCATTTGATAAGCCCAACCGCTGGATTAACTCCGGAGGCCTGGGAACCATGGGCTTTGGTCTGCCTGCCGCGATGGGAATAAAACTGTCATTCCCGGACAGCCATGTGGCCTGTGTCACCGGTGAGGGCAGTATTCAGATGAATATTCAGGAGCTCTCTACCTGTCTGCAATATGATTTGAATGTGAAAATCATCAACCTGAACAATCAGGCACTGGGCATGGTACGACAGTGGCAAGATATGCAGTATGACAGTCGTTATTCCCATTCTTACATGGATTCACTGCCAGACTTTGTCAAACTGGCGGAGTCCTACGGGCATGTGGGCATGAGAATTACCGATCCGGCCAGGCTGACGTCGGCCATGGAGGAAGCGTTCTCGCTGAAAGACCGACTGGTCTTTATGGATATCCAGGTGGATACCAGTGAGCATGTTTACCCCATGCAGATCAAGGACGGCAATATGGCCGATATGTGGCTCAGCAAAACGGAGAGGACCTGATGAAACGGATTATCTCTGTCCTGGTTGAGAACGAACCCGGTGCACTGTCGCGTATTGTCGGGCTTTTCTCCCAGCGTAATTACAACATTGAAACATTGAATGTTGCACCAACGGAGGACAAGACACTGTCCCGCCTGACGCTGACCACGGAGGGCAATCCCCAGGTCGTTGAGCAGATTACCAAACAGCTGAACAAGCTGGTGGATGTGGTAAAACTGGTGGACCTGACCGAAGGTGCTCATATTGAGCGGGAGATGATGCTGATCAAGGTGCGTGCCGGTGGGCCACTGCGTGCTGAGGTAAAACGGACAGCGGATATTTTCCGTGGTCAGATCGTCGATGTGACCAGCTCTGTCTACACCATCCAGCTGACCGGAACCGGTGAAAAGCTGGATGCCTTTATTGAAGCCATTGGTCAGGCACAGGTGCTGGAAGTTGTGCGAAGTGGGGTGACCGGTATTTCCCGTGGGGAAAAAGTGTTATCTCTTTAAGCGCTGACTGTTAATCTTTTACCCCGGAGTCCGACTTCGGGGTAAATTATTCAAAGCCCCTTGATGGGGGAGTTTTGGCTTAGCCGGATTTCAGTTATTTGGAAGATTGCTTTCTAATACTTCCAGCATCATGTTGTTGTCAGGATGCCATGCCTTTTATTCCTCTTGCTGCTGCTTATACCAACTCCACCTTCTAAATATGAACTGCGCAGCCATTTTGAACCGCTGGATCTTCGTTGGAATTCCTCGCAATAGCCCTGCTATTACTCGTCATTCCGCCTTGCCCAGCGGTCCAAAATGACTTGCTCGTTATCATATTTAGAAGGTGGAATTGGTATTATTTTGCCCCCGATTGAATAACAACATCAAAGGTCCTCAGATAGATTTACTGATGTCTGAACCTTCAGAAGATTGACGATGCCTGAGTAGGTTTTGATTTCTGCTATTTTGTTATTCAAGACTGGTCCCGGATTGCCAAAGGGGAACATAGCATGAAGGGTGCGGCCTACCGCTAAGCTCTCTCGAGCTATCGTTAGAACAGTTTCTGAAAGTTCAAGGGCGGTCTTTCCGTTCTGGGCTCTGTCTTTGGTGGAGGCACCTTGGTCAATCAGGCGCTGAACTGCATTTGAATGACCTTCAATGGCCGCATAATGGAGGGGGGTCATCATGCCAACATCCTTTGCCAGCGCATCTGGTGTGACATCCACTCTGCTGGTGGTAGCATTGACGAAAGCACCATGGCCAATCAGTTGATCAATAACCTTTGACTTACCAGATTTAGCCGCAAGATGCAGAGGTGTTTGTCCCCGGCTGTTTTTGGCATTGACGTCAACTTTACAGGCAATCAGTACCTCAATGGCGTCATGTGCGTGGTGACTGAAGACTGCACAGTGCAGGGGCGTCCATCCAGAATGGTAAAGGGTATTAACGTCAGCACTCCGGGTTATCATGGCCTGGATTTTGTCTTTTTGTCCCTCCATAATCACCTCGTGAAAGGCTGATTTACAAGAGCCTGGATAATGAAGCGTGTTAATGTCAGCCCCCGGAGTTCTGGCTAGCAATTGGTCGAATAAATTCCAGTCATTGATTTTAATCAGTTCACTGAGCAACCCGGCACGCATATCGTCACAAGGTGCCTCAGAGCGGCACAGGGCACTGGCTAACGACCTGATGATGGGTGTAGTCAGTTTGTTTACTCTGTTTATCCAGCTCCATAGCGTCTCGCCACGGCCAATAAGTACATTGGTGGCTGCGCCAGCGGTCAGCAGAAGATCAACGGTCTCAACCTGACCGGTCTCAATAGCAATGTGAAGTGGTGTTTTTTTGTACTGTTTCCGGTGGAATTCCCTTTCACCGTATCTTACTGTGGATTTATCGGTTCTCTCCCTCATTCTTCCTATGTTAAAAAAATGGTGTATTGTCGTTTCAACCCTAAACACTTTTGGCAACCATGAGGCTTGGGCATCAATATTAGCGCCCCTGTCAAGCAATAGCCGAATGGAATCATGTTGCCCATGTTCTACCGCAAAATGGAGGGGGGTCCTGCTACCGGCAGTGATATCAGCGCCTTTGTCAAGCAAAATCTTAATGACATTAAGGAAACCTTTTGCAGCTGCAAAGTGAAGTGGGCATCTTTCATCCGGGACGAGGTGATTAATGCCAGCGCCACTGTCAATAAGGGCAATTATGGCCGCTTCATGACTATTTAACATCGCAAGGTGGAGGGGAGTATCACCGTGCCTGGGGGGAGTGAGGGCATTGATGTCGGCACCGTGGTTAACAAGACACTTGATCGTCGCTACATCACCTTTGCTAGCCGCGCAGTGCAGGGCAGTTATCCCGCCTTTGGTGATGGCAGTGGCGTTTGCACCCTGTTCAAGCAAGCCCTCGACAAAATCAGACCGGCCTCTGGCAGCTGCCACGTGGAGTGGCGTCTTCTCAGAGTACAAACAATGGGCAATTTTCCGTTTACAGAGTGGACAGCCGAAATCGGCATGTTTTGAGTCTGTAAGCCACTGATCAATGCACCAACTGTGATAGATATGGGTACAGGGAAACGTCGCAACAATACCACTGTTACCCGGGTTTTCAAGGCAGATAGCGCATTTTTCAGTTTCCACATCTTCTGGTTGAGAGACCAACGGGGCAGCAGTAGTTGGTATCGGGTTACAGTGATAGACATTATTCATTACTAAAATACTAAAGCCTCAATACGTTACAGATGATTGACAAATTAATTAATCAGATTTAAAACTGCCTGAGTGGTTAGATTGGTCTATAAGCTATTAGTTCAGTTTCTCTGTAGAAAAGGATAATCATTTTTCCAGGGTGTTTTCAGGTTTATTTACCTGGTTAGCTACTTACACAAATATCATTCTGAAAGATTTTTTTATATTGTGGGTTTCCAGGCTGGCATGGCCATCAGCAATATTCCGGGTACCTTTTTCTCGTTAAATTATTTCTTCTTGTTTTAGCCGTTCATTGGTGAATTGAGGTTGAAATGTAGAATTATTACTAATCATAAATGTATCTCCAACGCAATTTCCGTTACTGGCTGAAAAAGCGTTAATACGAGTATTTCACTGCTTTTGTGTTGATAATTATTTAACGGAATAGCATTAAGAAGATCTTGAAATCTTGAAACTTGAAATAGTTATAACTGCATAACTGAATGTCCCAATAGGTACCACGAGAATTTATACTATAGGAGGTTAAGAATTATTCCACTGCAAGGATTGAAAATAGATATGTGAGCTCAATCATCGGGCTATGCCAGGATGTTGAATAGACACTTGATCTACCTCAGATAAGATCTAGACTGCCCATGCTGTAAGTCATCGGGTGATATTGAAAACAGTCGTCAAACATTCCAGGGCAGTTAAAGAGGAAATCATAATGACACCGATTTCAGCCCAGGCTTCAATTGCCACTGCTAATACCAGTGATCCTGCCGATGTTCCGAAAAAATCCCAAACGGCCACTTTTTCTCATCGAAACGTTTGTTTTTCAATGGGTCTTCCTTCGAAAAAAATACAATGCAGCGGTGAAAACCATTTGATAACATCAATAGCGCAGTGTCTGGGAGAAGGGCATCTTTTGTGCCGGGATTGTCAGTTGACCTCCAGCCCTGGAACCCTGACTCAAATGCCCAAATGTCCACTTGACGGCTCCGATGTCGTGGATGACATTGCCGAAACCCGCAGTTTCGGGCACACAGAGATACCATGCCCTTCTGCTACCACATTTGAACCTTGCCATGAATCGGCCTGCACCTGGAAAGGCCCTTACCGGGAGGTCAAATCTCACCTGGATGAATGTGATGGAATTCCCGACAGCACCAAATTAATGATGCAGGGTAAGCAGCTAAAAGAGCTGCAAGCACAACTCATGAATTCAGAGAAAAAACAAAGTGCGAGGATACAATCTCTGACTCAGAAATATGAAGCACTGGATCAAGGAACGCTTCAGGTATTGAAACGAGATGCAGAGAACCTGCTGCCATTATTGACGAGAGCCGTTCTCTGCTTAGGCAATGCGAATCGGAACATCGACAGATTGCGAACGCGGCTTGATCGATTGGAGGAACGCACTGGTAACATGGAGCGACAGTTCAATAGTTTTGTTTTCCGAAGTGCCCGGCAATCAGCTGTCGAGAGTTTAGCCGCCGAGCAAAGATACCTGACTAACCTGCAGCGATCTTACGTAACGGCTGGAAGTTTGTCTCCCATGGAGTCGTCTGATAATACAGGTAGATGTGTTGACGTTTTTTTATGGCGAATAGATGGGGTCCAGTCATGGCTGGCAGATGCCGCAACAAGGAAAGATCAGAGTCATTATTGTCCTGCAGTCTATACAACAGACCGCTACTGTGTGTCCGGACAACTTTCTTCTTATGAACAAGCCAGTGCAAGAGGTTATCTCGGGGTCTATATTGCTGTGTGGAAAGGTCAATACGATGAGCAGATTCGCTGGCCAATGAATAAGATGATCTCGGTGTCTCTGATTGATCAAAATGACCCTGCCAAACGTGCAGGGGGAATGTTTGCCTCTGAGGAGAAGCCAGGCTTCCAAAAACCGCAAAAGCGGGTAAATAGCGGATGGGGTTTTTCTAAATTCCTGGCGCTGAATGATCTGAGCAATCCTGAAATTGTGCAAAATGACTCCCTGCATATAACGATTAAACTGGAGGATCCCTCACCCGGCTCTGGTGCATCGGAACGGCATCATTAAGGATAGAAGTAGCAATCAAATATGGCTTCACAAATGGATATGTTGCTGATGCGAAACGAGTTCGTATAAGTACATTGTCAGGTGTCTCTGTGCCATCTCTCAAAGTCTGCTATGTTCATGGCTCATTCAATAAAAACAGGTAGTACCTATGTCACTGGAAGCCAAGGTAAACGCTCTCGACTATGCGTTCCAGGAAAACAACAAAATCCTTGAAGCGACTCATGGAGTTGTATCCCTGATCCTCAATGAACAACGTGAGAAGTTCAAAGAGGTTGATCGCCGTTTGGACGCGGTTGATCGCCGTTTGGACGCGGTTGATCGCCGTTTCGACGCGGTTGATCGCCGTTTCGACAAAACCGAAGAGTTGCTCATTCAAATCGTTAACCACCTTGCCAGCAAGTAACACGTCACCTAACGAACAGCATCAAGGGAATCAGTGCGCCTTACGCAAAGACTCAGCCTGTTCGTAATGTTCATCAAACGTAGACGGTCTGCATGGAAGAACTCTTCCGTCTACAACCAGAATCCAGTCACCCTTGCACAGCAACATCCCCTGTTTTTGGATTTTCCAAATACAGCCGTTCTACCTTTATAAAAAACAACTCATTCAGTGACGTGCAAGCCCGTTTACTCGGATAGCTGCTGCCAGAATGCGGCAATCAGTGGATTCTTTAACTTTTTTTCCAGTACACACAGCCCCACTTGATAAGGCCTAAGTTCCGGACTGACTGTTAATACCTGAACCTTTCCAGCCAGCGGGCTGTTATTCAAGACAATCTCAGGAACCACACCAACACCAAAACCAAGGCTGACCATACTGACAATGGCCTCATTGCCAGCCACCTGGGCATAGATTTGTGGGTGTCTGCCATTAGCCTGAAACCAGGCATCCAGTCTTTGCCTTGCTATTCCCTGTTCCTGCAAAATCATGGGAATGCCTTCAAAGTCATCAACCAGCAGGGATTTGGCGTTAAGGGTTTCTGCCAGCCGGGATTCAACAGGGGCAATAAACCGTAGCGGTGAAACGGCTATTTGCTGAAATGCCAGTCCGGCAGGAAGGTTGTCAGGCCTGGCGGCAATGGCCAGGTCTTCCTGTTCGGTTAATACCCGTTGAATCGCTGGCTCAGGATCACCGGTGTGCAGTTTGATTTCAATGCCCGGGTATCTTGGTCGAAACTGGCTGAGAATCTCATAGAGAAAGCTATAACTGGCGGTGACTGAGCAATACACGCTCAATGAACCGTGAAGTTCCCCGGCACCAGCCACCAGTTCATGATGAATTATGTCCCATTGCGAGAGCGCTTCACGGGCATAAGCCTGAAATCGTTTGCCTTTTGGTGTGAGCGAGACACTTCGATTGTTCCTTTCAAACAGTGTCACCCCCAGCTGATCTTCCAGCTGCTTGATGTTGCGACTCAGGGTTGACGGGCTGACATGGCAAATAAGGCTGGCCCTGTTGAAATGCAGGGATTCTGCCAGTGCGAGGAACTGTTTCAGAGGGCGAAGGTCTATAGCCATAGGGAAATCAGGGTTATTTCATATTTTGCAATTTTAAGTTGCAAATATATCACTAAATGCAACTATACGCAGAATCACCTATCGGTTATGGTGTACCCCACGTTGGGAGAGCGGTGACTGTGGGAAGCCGCTGTGTAAATAACAAGCCTAAATCCACCGGACTGGTGTTTTCTTTCAGGAGTTATTCGATGAAAGTTTATTACGATAAAGACTGTGACCTCTCCATTATCCGTGGCAAAAAAGTCTCTATCATTGGCTATGGCTCCCAGGGTCATGCCCACGCTAATAACCTGAAAGACTCTGGTGTTGAAGTAACGGTTGGCCTGCGTAAGGGCTCTTCTTCCTGGGCCAAGGCGGAAGCAGCGGGTCTCCTGGTGGCAGAAGTACCTCAGGCTGTCGCTCAGGCTGATGTGGTTATGATTCTGACACCGGACGAGTTCCAGTCCCAGCTTTACCGGGAGGTGATTGAACCGAACCTGAAGCAGGGAGCGACCCTGGCTTTTGCCCATGGTTTCGCCATCCACTACAACCAGGTAGTACCTCGTGCTGATCTTGATGTCATCATGATTGCCCCCAAGGCACCGGGCCATACTGTGCGCTCAGAGTTCGTTAAAGGCGGCGGCATCCCAGACCTGATTGCTATTTTCCAGGACGCTTCCGGCCAGGCCAAAGACGTTGCGCTCTCCTACGCGTCAGGTGTCGGCGGTGGTCGTACCGGTATCATCGAAACGACGTTTAAAGATGAAACGGAAACCGACCTTTTTGGTGAACAGGCCGTGCTTTGTGGTGGTGCTGTTGAGCTGGTCAAGGCCGGTTTTGAAACCCTGACGGAAGCGGGCTACGCACCGGAAATGGCTTACTTTGAGTGTCTCCACGAACTCAAGCTGATTGTTGACCTGATGTACGAAGGCGGTATCGCCAATATGAACTACTCCATCTCCAACAATGCGGAGTACGGTGAGTATGTGACCGGCCCACGGGTGATCAACGACGAGTCCCGCAAGGCAATGCGTGAAGCGCTGAAAGATATTCAGAACGGTGAGTATGCCAAGAAGTTTATCTCTGAAGGTGCTCTGAATTATCCATCCATGACCGCCTATCGTCGCAACAATGCGGCCCACCCGATTGAGAAGGTGGGTGCCCAGCTGCGGGAAATGATGCCCTGGATCACCGCGAACAAGCTGGTTGATAAAGAGAAAAACTAAGAATGGGTAGTTAGAGTTGTCGCTTGAAAAAACAGGATATTTCGCAAGAAATATCCTGTTTTTCGTTGAAGATAAAGAGCCGAAAATCAGGGCTGCTTGAGCGCTTGAATAAACTGCCGTGACTGGTCAATGGAAACCTGCATATCACTGATCAGGCGATCAATATCCGCCTTGATGGTGTTGAACTCCCCTTTCAATGCGCTGATG
The DNA here is from genome assembly GCF_049310165.1 of Endozoicomonas sp. ALE010. Taxonomy (NCBI): domain Bacteria; kingdom Pseudomonadati; phylum Pseudomonadota; class Gammaproteobacteria; order Oceanospirillales; family Endozoicomonadaceae; genus Endozoicomonas; species Endozoicomonas sp. ALE010. The sequence continues at coordinate 33,349 of NZ_JBLYNV010000048.1, forward strand.
GCCCGGGCATTCAGGTTATGCTTTAGATAAAGCACCTGATCCTGAAAGGCATCCAGCACCGGCTGCATCCGTTGTTCAGATTTTTCCAGACTGACCATCATACGCTGATACTGACGTCGGGTGTCTTTCAGCTTCTGGGCACTGGCTCTGCGCAGACTATCGCTCTTGTAGAGAGTGAGTTCGTCTTCCCATTCGTCAAACAGTGCATCAGACACACTCTGAACGCTGGCAATGCGGTCTCTTACTCGCTCTGCAGCGGCCAGGCTGTCCTGGTATTCTGAGTTCAGGTCATTGTAGGCGGCTTCCAGGTCGCCACCCTCAAAGTTGATAACACTCTGGAACTGCTCCAGTGCACTTTGGAATTGCACCTGTGCCTGCTCCTGTGCAGTTTGGGTATCTTCAATGCGATCCACCATAATATCGCGCTTATGGATGCCTACTTTTTCCATGGCGCTGTAATAAGTGCTCTGGCAACCGGCCAGCAGGAGCGTCGCTACGAACAGGATGGCTGTCTTCAGTGTTGCAATTTTCATCGGTGATTCTTCTCAATGGCGTCGATCAGTTCTTTGTTGCGTTTGTCGGCCAAATGGCTATTCACCACAAACAACGCATGGATAACACCCGGCAACCAGGCACATAAGGTAAGGATAATATTCAAGATCACTTGAAATGGCTTACCGCAGAGTAGTACAGCCAGCGGCGGTAAAATAATGGCCAGAAAATAGCGCATAACCTGTCAACCTGTTCACTAATATAACTATGGCCCGATTTTGTATCACAATGCTTTTTCGGCATAAACCGGCCATTTTCAGCATTTCACAACCCATGGTGGTTTGGCAAACACTGTGCTCAATAACCCGTTATGGTTGGGAGCATAGCAATGCTGGGTATCCTTGGGGGAATGGGGCCGCTGGCTACCGTGGATTTTATGCAGAAAGTGATTGCCCTGAGTCTGGCGAACAGCGATCAGGAGCATTTGCCGATGCTGGTACATAACGTACCGCAAATACCTGATCGCAGTGCCTGCATTTTGCAGGGCGGCAAAGACCCTCTGCCATCCTTGTTGCAGGGCTTAAAGCGGCTGGAAAACGCTGGTGCAACGTGCATCGTGATTCCCTGCAATACTGCGCATTACTGGTTTGGTGCCCTGCAAGCGCACAGCACGGTAAAAATGATCAGCATTATCGATGTTGTGTGTCAGGAGCTTGTCCGGCGCGGCATCACCAATGTGGGCCTGATGGCAACCAACGCCACCGTGGCAGCGGAGATTTATAAACAGCGTATCGGTGCTTTGGGTGGAGAGTACCAAGTGCCGGACGATCTCGCCCAGCAACAGCTAATGACTGCGATTTACGACATTAAAGCCGGTCGCCCGGAACAAGGCTCACGGGGTATGCAAATGGTGTTTGATGGCCTGCTTGCTGGTGGTGCCGAAGCCGTTATCCTCGGTTGCACAGAAATTCCCATTGGGCTGGCCAACATCGCACAACAGCAACCTGAGCGGTGCATTGACGCCACCGAGCTGTTAGCCAGAGCCTGTGTCGATTGGTATTACTCCGGTCACGACAATCATTACCTGGGCGAAAAACAGGCGGCGTAACCCGCAGAGCAAAAAGGCAGCGTTTATTAGGGCCTGTTGACGTTTCGTTGCGTGCTCAGTGGCTCAGAAAGGCGTCAGATGCGCGAAAGACTTGTGCAGCGCGTAGTTATTCTACGTCAAGCAAGTCTGACAAAGCAGATGGCGCCTTTCTGAGCCACCCTTCGGGCGTATCAGGGCACCCCTATGACTTCGTTGCGGCATTTTGAAAGGCAACCAGCCTTCCTGCAATGCCGCGCCTCGTCATAGGAGCGCCCTGATACGCTGAGCACGCAACGAAACGTCAACAGGCCCTAAGTCGCTGTCTTCTGTCTGTATTTCTTGCTCACTGTTTTGTGTCAGACTTGCCGCCGACCATTCAGCAAGTTGAAACAGGATGAATCTGGAAACTAAATGGCTGGAAGATTTTCTGGCTTTGGCCGAGCTGCGGAATTTTTCCCGTGCGGCGCAGCATCGTAATGTCACTCAGCCCGCTTTCAGCCGTCGCATTCGCAGCCTTGAGCACGCCCTGGGGGTGGAACTCATCGACCGCACCACAACACCCCTGGCACTGACCCCCGAAGGTCGGCTGTTTCATACCACGGCGCGCAATCTGTTGCGCCAGATGGACGACGGCGTACAACCACTCTTTCGCCTGAGTGGTCAGCTCGGGTCGATTCCGCTGCTGGGTTACAGTCCCGGGGCCTTTATGGGGCGTCAGGTGAACGGCCTGCTGAGAAAGATCGACAACCTGCCCCGTTTCCAGCCGGTGATGGAATCGTCCCTGACCAACCTGCTCAAAGTGATGGCTCTCAAAGGTGGGGGCATTGCCTGGCTGCCGGGTTATGCCATTGTTGATGAGCTGGCCAGTGGCCAGCTGGTGGACTTTGCCGGTCTGGATCAGCGGGAGAAGTATTGGGGCTCTATTGAAATCAAGCTTTACCGAAATGATGTTCGTCTGCACGCTGGCGCTGAGCGGTTCTGGTCGGCACTTGGTAAACGATGTCAGCGAGGGTGGTTACTGACCTAATGTTTGATCTGACGGTGTCCCTCAAAAAGCGTATTCGTGATACAGTCTCACGATGATTCTGTAATGATGAGCAGATGCACTAATGACTGAGAAAATGGAAAAGCCGGAGAGTAATAAAGATGCCGTCGACGGTTTTTTTCCTGTAGACGAGCACGAAGAAGAAGTGATTGAAGAAGGACAGGCGATTCGTCGCAAAGGGATCTACCTGTTACCCAATCTTTTCACCACCGGCAACCTGTTTTGTGGTTTTTACGCCGTTATCGCTGCACAGGCGGGGCATTTTTCCCTGGCCTGTATTGCCGTATTTGTCGCCATGATTCTGGATGGTCTGGATGGTCGTGTCGCCAGGATGACCAACACCATGAGCAAGTTTGGTGAGCAGTATGACAGCCTGGCGGATATGGTCACCTTTGGTGTTGCCCCGGCCATGGTGGTCTTCAGCTGGGCGCTGCAGGATCTTGGCAAGTTTGGCTGGATGATTGCGTTTGTCTATGCGGCTTGTGCAGCCCTTCGGCTGGCGCGGTTTAATGCCCAGATTGAAGTCACTGACAGTCGCTACTTTACCGGCCTGGCCAGTCCGGCGGCGGCAGCGGTAGTGATTGGTATGGTATGGGCACTAAGTGACTTTGGCCTGGATGGTGAGTCCACCTTCATTGCCATACTTGGTGCGCTGATTACCGGTGGGGCTGGTGTCCTTATGGTCAGCAATATTCGTTATCAGAGCTTCAAGAAGATTGATCTGAGAGGTCGGGTACACTTTGTGTTCCTGCTGGCGATGGTTCTGGCCTTTGCCGTGGTGTTTATGGACCCGCCCCGTACACTGCTGATGATCTTTCTGGCGTATGCCTGCTCTGGCCCGATTACCGCGATCTGGCGGCTTGGTGACAACAAGAGTGATCAAACGGTTTAGTTTCTCTTAGCTTCTTGATAAAGCCGGCATTGCTGGCTTTTTTTATACCTGCGAGAGATGGATGCTTGAGCTCGGCAATATCCATTGGCATTATGTGGAAATGCGGCCTTTCATGTGATCGCCTCGCCAGAATGACCGTAATATAAGCAGTGTTTGGTAAGGAGATATCATGCTACTGAAAATAAAAAAACGCTCAGATATCGGCAGTAGTGAAATTACACCCGAGCATATCTATCATGACCGACGACGTTTTATGCAGCAGTCCGGGCGTTTTGCCCTGGCCGGGCTGGGGTTGATGTTGGCAGGGTGCTCCCAGGAGGGCGAAGCCAAAGCCATCAGTAAACAACCACAAGACGGTGTTATTCCTTCTCAGCCGGGTCCCGAATGGCTAAAAAAGCAGGTTCTTGCATTTAACTCTGACGTTTACACGACAACTGAAGCATTGACACCACATCAAGTGGTTACTTCCTACAATAACTTTTACGAGTTTGGCACAGGGAAAGGTGATCCGGTCAGGAATGCTCATTCTCTGAAAACCGATCCATGGTCAGTGGTGGTGGAAGGTGAGGTTGCCAGGCCTGGTCGCTACCATCTGGAAGATATTCTCAAGCCTCATGCGATGGAAGAGCGCATCTACCGGCTGCGATGTGTTGAAGCCTGGTCCATGGTTATCCCCTGGATTGGTATCCCGCTGGCTAATATTCTTAAGCAGTTTGAGCCGACGTCCAAAGCCCGTTTTGTCGAGTTCACCACACTGCATGACCCTGAGCAGATGCCAGGGCAGAAGGCATCCTTTGGCTCTCTGGACTGGCCTTATGTTGAAGGGCTGAGAATCGATGAAGCCATGAACCCGCTAACCCTGATGGCGACCGGGCTATACGGCGATATCTTACCCAATCAGAATGGTGCGCCGTTCCGGCTGGTGGTACCCTGGAAGTATGGTTTCAAAAGCATCAAATCCATAGTGAAAATTCGTCTGACCGAACAGCAGCCGAAAACCACCTGGGAAACCTCCGCACCTCAGGAGTACGGGTTCTATGCCAATGTAAACCCTGCGGTTGATCACCCTCGCTGGAGCCAGAAACATGAACGACGGTTGCCAAGTACACTGCTGGCACCTAACCGGATTGAGACTCAGCCTTTTAATGGCTATGGCGAAGAAGTTGCTGACTTATACAAGGGCATGGATTTAACACGCTTTTACTGAGTTGTAAAAAGGATAGGGCTATGGATCGGGTTGCCAACATCAAGCTTGCTGTATTTCCTCTCAGCCTTTTTCCATTAGCCGATCTGATCATGAAGGCTCTGGAAAACAATCTGGGGCCAGACCCTGCCAGCGCTCTCACCCACGGGCTGGGAGAGTGGGCATTAATATTTTTGCTCTTATCGCTGGCTATCTCACCAGCACGACGGCTGACGGGTATAGGAAAACTGATCCGGTTCCGGCGGATACTGGGGTTATTCGCCTTGTTCTATGCGGTTTTGCATCTATTGGCTTACCTGGCTTTTATGCTGTCCTGGGAATGGCAGACACTGTTAGAAGACCTTTATAAGCGTTCTTATATTATTGTCGGTGCTTTTTCACTATCGATTCTGGTTGCGCTGGGTGTGACTTCAACAAAAAAAATGATGAAGCGGCTGGGTAAGCAGTGGATTCAATTGCATCGACTGGTCTACGTTGCTGCTGTTCTTGCGGTTATTCATTTTCTCTGGCTGGTTAAAAGTGACTATACGGAACCTGTCATTTATGGCGCTTTACTGGCGATCCTGCTGCTGCTGAGGACCCGGGTGTTTTCTTTTGGCAGAAAGCGGTAGCTATATTTTCATGTATTGTAAATAAGATTCATTTTTATTTGCATTGTGGTAGTGTTCGGTCTGCTGTATCGGGAGACTGAAACATGAGTTCGAGTAGTGCATTAAAAAAACTAAAAAAACTCGGTAAAAAGTCAGCCAAACTGCAAACCAGATCATGGATGCAACTGCAGGCACTGGCTGAAAGACAAAGTGTTGGTGTTGCAGAAAAGGTTCAGGTGTTCTCACCTGAGGTAAAGTCCATTGTTCAGGATGCTGTCGTCAGCGCTGCCAGAGAACTGGCTGCGCCATGCAATCCATTGATATCCTGGTTTCAGGAAGGCAACGATGCACCATTTGCTTCATTCGGCGTCTCTTCTGATTCTCTACAGCCGACAGTGGAAAAATCCCGGCGTGAACAGTCCATACTGCACCTTCCCCTGAAAAGCCCACCCTGTAAGCAATGTCCGGCAAAAGCCAACGGCATCTGTAAATGTGCCGCTAAAAAATTTGGGACTACAAGCTCATAATAACCCGGCTGACTGAGGGGCCCACCAGACGGGTTAAGGCCAGGCCAGCCATACCTCTGGCAAAGGTCTTTGTGCCGGAAACAACGGCATTTTCAATAAAAGAGGGGCGTCCATCCGATTGCAGCCAGCCATTACTGTCCAGAATATCCAGCAGGCTTTTACTGTCCAGTTCGTTGTTATCAAATTGAATGGCCACTGAGCCTGCATGTCGTTTATGGGTCACACGCTGTATGGCGTTGATCTTGCCAAGTTTGGTAATAAGCCTGCTGACATTTTCAGGATTCTGGCGAATATAGTCAGATCGAATCCTAACTCTTTGATTTGTTTGATGAATGTAAGTATTCATAAGTACTTTAGTGTTACTGATAATTATTATCATTCGTGACACTATCATCACTGTTGATTTAAATCAAAAAAAGAGTAAATATTTTTCGTCGTACAATCACCGCACCGCTGTTTCCTCTGTATTGGTGGTATATTCCGGCCCATGCAAAAGCACATCAAACAAGCCCTGATGCTACGGCGATGGGTGTCAATCGGTTATCATTTTCCCGGGCGAATTCGTCTTAAGTACAAGCTGGGTATCTTGACAAAACTGGCAGGTTTTAAAGCAGCGGATATCGAAACGGTGCTTTCTGATATTCCCGCCTTCAAGAATTACATACTAAACTGTGCCACTGACAGCATAGTGATTGATTACGATGCAGAGATCATTAACCCACAATGGCTTGATGAATTGTTTTGTGAATCTGAAGCCGATGCTGCACAGGCCTGTTATCAGATAGCCAGATGTCTGGAACTGGATGGAAGTCGCCATGAGTAACGATGCAAAGAAGGCAGCGGAAGAGTCAGCCTTCAGGCACTATGACAATATGCCGCCCAGCGGAATGCTGCCCAGCGGGGCCTACGGATACGCAGGCTATGACCCTTATGCCGCCGCACCAATGGGACAAATGCCTTATCCGCCACCTCACCCTTATTATGGACACCCGGGTTACCCCCATAGCCATTACCATCACCCGGCCATGATGCCTCCACCGCCATACTGGCCAGGCTATCAGCCCGATAGGTCACCGCAAAGTGCGCCTCCACCCGCTCATCCACTGACTGAGCAGGCTCAGGCCGTGGTGGAAAATGCCCTGGGAGAAGACGCCGGGATGTTTAAAGAATTACTGGGCACTCTGGGTGTTAATGACCGGGAATTCTGGAAAGGGGCTATGATCGGCGCAGCTGCGGCATTGCTTCTGGGTAATGAAAATGTGCGTGGTAAATTGCTGGAAATGCTGGCGGGTGCCGGCAGTATGCTGAAAGGGGCAGGCGCTGGAACACCGGAGTCAGCTGAACACAATAACTCAGAGGAAGTCAGATAATGAATGATAAGCGCTTCTGGCAGGGGGCTCTGGTTGGTGCTGCTGCCACACTTTTGCTGACCAATGACAAGGTGCGTGGAAAGCTGGTCGATTTGGTGACTGGCGCTGGCAATATGGTCAAAAGTAGCGGTTCTGCTGTTAAGGAAAAAGCCAGTCACACGGTTGATTCCGTCCGGGAAAATGTAACCACCGGTGGTGAAATTTTCCGTGATACCTATGCGGCGGGTAAACAGGGCTTTCAGGCGTCGGTAAAAAAACATCAATCGCCAAAAGAGCAGCCAGATGTTGAACCGGTGATTGAAATCGTTGAGGTAGAAGCCTCTGCCAACGAGAAACCCGCTCAACCGGAGTGATCCTGATGAGCAATGCAAACAAGAAACTCAGCACCGCCAGCCGGGCAATGATTGCCGGTGCCATGGTGGGTGGCGGAGCATCGGTGATCAGTCGCTGGAATACCTATAAGGCGGGCGACGTGGATACCCATGAGCTGGCCAGGGGGGCGGTCAAAGCCGCCCTGCAGGCGGGCGCAGTCAGTGGCGTGACAACTTATGCGGCGGAAAAGATGGCAGGCCGCCCAGTCCTGTCAATGCTGACTCTGGTTGCCGCAGGCACCGCTGGCCTCTATTTAATGGATCAATTGTTGGACAGTAAAAAGCATGACCCGTCATAACCCTTACTATGGCTATAACGCCTACGGCCACTCTCAGTCAGGTGACGTAAGCCGGGAACCAGCTTACCGTCAGCAGAACAGTAAAACCCACTTTGTTATGGGGCTGGCGGCTGGGGCTGCTGTTGCCTATCTGCTCTCGAATAAAAAATTCAGAGAGGGTATGGCGACCACGGGAGAAAAAGCCTGGTCTGCTGTTTGTGGAGAAGTTGAAGAGTTGAAAGAGCGTCTGGAAGATACTCAGGCTGAACTTGAGTATTACCGCAATCTCCACAAAGGCGACAAATGACTGTTTTGCAGGTTAAGCATCACTTGCCAGGACGCATTCGCTTCAAAATCGCCGTATTGCAGGAATACCCGGATACCGGTGCATGGATCAGGCAAGCGTTGTTGAGTATTCAGGGACTGCATAATATCCGTATTAATGAAGCGGCCTGTTCAATCGTCGTTCACTACGATACACAGCTGCTGGATGCAAAGATAATCAGTGCCCGCTTATCTCAGCTTGATCTGGATGAAGCTGAGCAGGAAGAAAGTGAGCATGAGTTTACCCGTGGTGATATCGCCCTGAATATCCTTGGAACGCTGGTGGCCGCATTACTTCCAAATAAATGGGGAAGCCTGCCCACTGCTGCGCTGATTGCACCGGCCATGATCGAAGGTTTGTCTGACCTTGCAGAGCGCAGGGTTTCCGTTGAGGTGCTTGATGCCATTGCTATTGGGCTCTCTTTCTGGCGGGGCGATTATAAAACCGCCATGATGACCCAGAGCCTGATCAGCCTTGGCGAATATATGGAGCAGAAAACCAGTCGTAACAGTGATCAGCTGCTGGCAGATCTGATGCGTCCGCAGGAAAGTGAGGTATGGCGGATCAATGGTGCTGGTCACCGGGAGTTGATTCAGTCAGGCGCATTGCAGGTTGGCGACCTGATTGAGCTGCAGCCGGGCTCAGCAATACCAGCTGATGGCATTGTGATATCCGGTGCTGCGTTTATTAATCAATCGACGTTGACCGGAGAGAATGTGCCTGTCCGCCGCGAAGAAGGTGCGCTGGTTTATGCTGGTACCACTGTCCACGATGGCACGGTTTCAGTCCGGGTTGAGAAGGTAGGGAGTGAGGCGACCACAGCCCGGATTGCCCAGCTGATTTATGAATCACTCAGTGAAAAAAGCGAAATCCAGCAGGTTACCCAGGATATGGCTGATCGCCGGGTGAACATTACCCTGGCCATGGGAGCCGCCGTGTTTGCCCTCACTCAGGATATTAATCGGGTTGCCTCGGTATTCCTGGTGGATTATTCCTGTGCTCTCAGGCTCAGCACGCCGGTAACGTTCAAATCCATCATGTACCGTGCGGCTCAAAATGGCATTTTGTTGAAGGGGGGAAGTGCTATTGAAAAGCTGGTGACCGTGGATACCTGTGTATTTGATAAAACAGGAACACTGACTTACAGCGATATGGAAGTTACGGACGTTGTTCCTCTGTGCAATAACAACACAGGCCGTGATCTATTGGCTATTGCAGCTTCCGTTGAGGAGCACAGCAATCACCCATTATCCAAGGCTATTGTTAACGCTGCCTGTCATCACGATCTACCGCATATTGAACATGGTGAAGTTGAGTATGTTATAGCTCATGGTCTCAAAAGTACTATGAACGACTACTGTCTTATGATGGGTAGCCGCCACTTTCTTGAAGAACATGAGTCCGTAGATTTTACCTCCTATGAAGATGAAATAATCAAATATGAGGAAATGGGGCGGCATCTGATCTTTATTTCCCATGACAAGAAACTCATTGGCATGATCGGGTTAAAGGATCATCTTCGGGAAGATGCGGTTGCGACACTAAGTGAGCTGCGTAACCTCGGTATTCATGAGCTGATTATGATTACCGGTGATCGTGTCGCCAAAGCTCAGATACTGGGTGATGAATTACAGTTGAACCAGGTATATGCAGAGGTAACGCCAGACAGCAAATCAGCCATTGTCGAGCAGTTAAAAGCATCTGGTCGAAAAGTGATGTTTGTGGGGGATGGTGTCAATGACGCACCGGCGTTGACGATGGCTGATGTTGGTATAGCCATGTGTGAAGGTACTGAACTGGCAAGACAGGCTGCGGATGTCGTACTGTTGAAAGATAAACTTTATGGCGTTGCTGAAACCCGGCAACTGGCTCAGCTGGCGATGTCGACCATTCAAAGTAATATCAAACTGGCTGAGTATATTAATAGTGGCATCATGCTGGCCGCTGCCATGGGCTGGCTGAGTCCGGCAGTCAGTGCGTTACTGCATAATGGTACAACGCTGGCAGTGCTTGGGCGCTCAGTCGCTTTAAAGAGGCCCCGATAACGACTGCATAATAGTGAAATGTCGTATACGTGCTAACCGAGGGTTGGCAAAGTCATTCAATTGCGTATAATGCGCCTCACTTCCACGGACTGACCCAAACGGTCATCCACGGATCAGCACTATGAATCATCATCGCTGAACGGGAAGTGCGGTTTGAAAATAGGTTGTTT